>JBAXGN010000019.1 GCA_037139415.1 Verrucomicrobiota bacterium
TTATGTCCGGGCTTCTTAAAAAAACTGCTTTTCTAAGTCCGACAGGCTGCTAGAAAAAATACGAGCTGCACAGTTTAGGGGATAACTGAGCAGCCCAGGGAATTTGAATGCACTGGTGGCACAACGAGGATAATCAGATTGAGGCGTGCAATCCCAATCCGAAATTGTTCATTCCAAAAGATCAAAGCCAAAGGAACGGCGCTTTACGCCAATACACATGGTCGAGGTAATATACAGCCACTTTGGGGATTGTCAAATTTTGACATAGGCTGAAGAATGGCCTTCCACGATATTTATTCTCCCTTGGATTTTTCCAAGGCCCGCTGGTTTTGTGCGCGTTTGAGTTTGAAGTTGGGATCGTAATCCGGATTTGGCGAGGGCAGTTGTGCCCCGACCGCCTGCCGCCAGTCGTTTATTTTTGTTTTCAGTTTCGCCACGCGGGTAACTTCTTTTGCGGCCAGATCGGTTTGCTCGCTGAGATCGTCTTTCAGGTTGTACAGTTCCACATGGTTATCCTCGAAAAACTCGATAAGCTTCCAGTCGCCTTCCCGGATGGCGCTGTAAGGAGTGGCGCCGCCGGGATGATAGTGCGGGTAATGCCAATAGAGCGTATCCCGTTTCAAGCTGCCAGTGCCTTTGAGCAACGGAACCAGGCTTTCGCCATCAATGATTTTCCCAGCCGGCGGCTTCACCCCGGCCAGCTCCAGCAGGGTGGGGAAATAATCCACACTGATGATGGGGGTCTCGATGATGGAGCCGGGCTTGGTGACGCCGGGCCATTTGATCAGGCTGACGACCCGCACGCCACCTTCATACGTGGACCCTTTCCCAGCACGCAGTGGCACATTGGAGGTGACCCGATTCAGCACCAACCCGCCGTTATCGGAGGTGAAGACGATAACCGTGCGGTCTTCCAGGTTTAATTCAGCGAGTTTTTTTAAGACGCGGCCCACACTGTCATCCACGCTCTCCACCAGGCCGGCGTATTTGGGAGTGGACTGGGCCTGGTCAGGTTGGATTTTGGCCGTGTACTTTTCCACGACTTCTTTTTTGGCCATCAAGGGCGTGTGTACGGCATGATGCGGCAGATAAAGGAAAAACGGACGGGCTTGGTTGGCCTCTATGAATTTGCAGGCCTCGGCAGATTCGCGGTCGGTGAGAAACTCGCCCACCGGTCCATCGGGAAGCGTGGGGATTTTGTAGGGGGAAAAATAGCTGGGCGGCTGCCCTTTGTCGCAGCCGCCAATATTTTTCCTCACCCAGGTGCCATTTGCCAATGCTAATAGTGGCGTAGCCAGCGGGCTTCAGCGCTTCCGCAAGGGTGACCTCGTCCAGCGGCAGGTACATCGTCCAATCCGGCACGCGCAGTTTGGCCTTGGGATAGACGTGGCCCTTGATCCAGTCGGTGATGTGCAAGCGAGCGGGATACCGGCCGGTGAGAATCGCCGCGCGGGTGGGAGAGCAAACCGTGCAGGCGGAATAAGCCTGGGTGAATTTCGCGCTTTGCGAGGCCAGGCGGTCCAGGTTGGGCGTCTCATAAAATTTGCTGCCATAGCAGGCGAGATCAGTCCACCCCAAATCATCCGCCAGGATGAAGACGAAATTCAAAGGGCGACTGGCTGCGTTGAGTGAGAGCAACGATAACAGCAAAGCCAGACACGTGGTGCGCAACGAGGCATTTGTCATGCGTGAAGATTAGGCGGGCCAGGATAATATTCCAGTCAAATCCGAAAAGCGAAGGCCGAAAACTGCAAGTTTTGGATTCTATGCTCCGTTACGTTGCGCCCATGGCCGCCTGCAATTCACGCCGCAAGTCTTCGCTCAGCGTGAGGGCGGGCGTCTCGCCCTGGATAAATAAAATACCACTGAGGCGCGCCAATTGCCGCAAGATCACCGGTGGTTCAAGTTGCGGGAACGCTTCCACAATCTCCGCCAAGGGAACCCGTTTGTTAAAACCCATGAGCAGGACCACGATATCCGCGCAGGCGCTGACATCCACCGCCTGCAAGCGCGGGCGGCAGCGGTGCGCGTATTGGGCGGTGGCCGCCACGTGCGGTCCGAGGAAAAGACCCAGGGCCAGGTATTTTAGCGGGCCAATGAAGGCGGGCGGGGCAAAATATTCCGGGCTCATCAATACCTGCCCAAACTGTACCGGCAAATAAATATCCAGCGGGGCGGTGCCGCCTTTGAGCGGGATGGTCAACTCCGTGGAATACGTTCGGCGGCGGCGGAAGTGCAGGTAAAACAGCGCCATCACGGCGGCGGCAGAGAGCGCCATCCGGAACCAATGCCGCGATTCCATGAACGTGCCGAGCGCGGCGCTCCAAAACAGGTAAATGAACCAGAAGGTGAAAAAGACCACGCCGACGGCGGCGGCACCCAACAGCCACGTGGCCAGCCAGTGGGATTGGAGTTCCTCCTGCACTTTGTTGGCCAAAACGGCCTCCACTTTGGTGCGGAACTCCAAGGTCGTGGGCGCGAGTGGCGCGGGATACAGCGAGGCAGGGATGGCCGCCGGTTCCGGCTGGGTGCCTGGTTTCGGGGGTGGATCGGCTGGGGCGGTTTGCTCGGGCGGCTTGGGCGCGGCCGTCCGGGCTTTTAATTGCAACTTGTTGAATTTATATTCGCCAGCCATGGGAGCGGACTCCTAGTCGCTGTCTTTATCCCGCATGCGAAAGGCCAGACTGCGGCGGATATCCTCGCGGTTTTTGGCGTCGTAGAATTCCACCGGGTTGAAATCATCGGTCAATATTCGCCCGTGACCCGGTTGGGTCTCCGCTACAGTGCGGTAGGCGGCTTCGGTTTGGATGATCGCGGCATCATGCACTTGGGTTAGATCAGGTTGGCGCACAAACTCCAACGGCTTGCGATCCGACGCAACGAACAGCACATTGCCGTGGGTTGAGGTGTGTATCTTGACCGAGGCGAATACGCTTTGCAGGGTCCGCTCCAGTGAAGCGGTGAAAAAGTCGTTGCCGGGGGTCAAGTCACCGAAGGAATTAATGACCAGCGTGCCGTTCGGGTTCAACACCTGTTTCATGGCTTGAAAGGCCTCGCGGGTCATGAGGTGCGAGGGGGAGGAATCGCCCAGAAAGGCATCCAGTACGACGGCATCGTAACGGTTCGTGCAGCGGTTCAAGTACGGCCGGCCGTCCTCGATCAGGATGTGCAATTTGTCCGGTTCCAGGTTGAAGTGGCGCTGCGCAACGCCCACCATGGCGGGATTGATTTCCACCACATCCACGGACACGCCGTCTTTGGCGAGCGCCATGGGGACAATGCCGACCCCTAGGCCAATGCACAGCGCCCGTTCGAGCTTGGGCGTGTAGGTGCGCGCCAACCCGTGCAACATGTAGGTGAACATGGACAGGCTTTGCTTGCGCATCGGATCATACGTGTTTTGCGTCAAAAAATCATTCAGGTAATAGCGGACCAATTGATTGGTATGCTGGATTACGATCATCTCGCCAAAATTGGAATTGCGCCGTTCCAGCTCCTCGAAATTGGGAATTTCCACCCGGACATCATGATGCACCCCGGCGAATCCGGTCGCCAACCCGGCAAACAAACCGACAACGACCAACGCTTTCGCCAAGGACTTCGCCGGCTGTGGACGAACCCCAAACCAATACAGCACTACCACCGTCATCAGCGTTATGGCCGTGAGATACATCGTCATCGAATTGGGCAGGTGCGGGATGAGCACGTAGCCGATCAGGAGCGTGCCGCCCACGCTCCCCAAAGTGCTGATCGCCGAGAGGCGGCCAACCATGCCGCCCACCGAATCCACCGACCGGGTAAAGTTGCGGACGAGGAACGGCCCAACTGTGGCGAGCAGAGTGAGCGGCACAAAAAACAGGAATAGAGCGGCGAGCAGCGAACCGACCGCCAACCGGAATTCCAGGCACGCATACGCCACGGAACGACATAGCGGCACGGTGGCGCAGAGATAGATCGCTCCGCCAAGAATGCAGACATACATGCGATCCAAGCCCGGCGACCGATCCGCCAGCCAACCGCCCAGGTAGTAACCGGTGGCCAGCGCCACCAGCGTCACCGTGATTTGGGCCGTCCAGACAAAATGCGACGTGCCGACATAAGGCGAAAGCATTTTTGCCCCCAGAATTTCCACGATCAGGATAGCCGCGCCGGTGAGCGCGGAGGTCAAGTAGAGGAAACGGCGCAGGTTGGCTGGCAACGTTTGCACCGCGGCGGGGGTGGGCGCCGCTGGTAGCGGTTGAATTACAGGTACAGTTTTCACGTGCCCCCTGTTGTAAGCCGGGAAGGCTGGGGGTGCAAACTTAAACCGATGGCGATCCGAGGAGCCTGCAAGCTGGGTTGGCTCACCCCAAGTTTTGGACTGGTCGCCACGATTTTAGTCCCGGGGCTGGGATTGAGCCGGCGCGTTCGCATTGTTCGGAGCGTGAATCCATGCTTGACGATCTGGCGGGCTCGGATAAGTTGTTTGCATGTTAGCCGAAGCTGCAACGTTGCGCCAGTCGCCTGGGGCCAGGTGACTGCAAGTCTGTTATCCTGAAACCATGATAGAATAAGAACCAAAACAACCAACACCACCATGAAACGACGCCAATTTCTTTCCACTGTGGCCGGCACTGGAGCCGGATTACTCATTCTCCCGCGAGTCAAACTCTTTGGGGCCGATGCACCCAGCAACAAACTTAATATCGGGTTGATCGGCACTTGGGGCCGAGGCGAGGCGCACTTCGGCGCCATCCGCAAGGAAAACGTGGTGGCCTTGTGCGATATCAACGCCGAGCATCTGGCCTATGGGGCCAAGAAGCTGGGTGAATCAGCCGCCAACGCCAAGCAGTACGCCGATTGGCGGAAAATGCTGGAGCAAAAGGATCTCCAGGCGGTGGTCTGCTGCAGCCTGGATCATACGCACGCCTTTGTTTCCAATTGGTGCTTGAATCGCGGTCTGCATATTTATTGCGAAAAACCATTGGCCATCAGCGTCGAGGAAGCCCGCGTGGTGCGTGCCAATTACCTGAAGAATAAGAAAAAAGTCGCCACCCAGGTGGGCACCCAGCGCCATGCCATCGAAAATTTCAACCGCGTGCGCGAATTGGTGCTGGACGGCGCGATTGGCGACCTGAAGGAAGTCAGCGCCTGGGGCAACCGCAAGCTCGGACGGCCCGGTTATCCGGCGGGTGCGGGCGAGCCGCCCAGCCACATCAACTGGGATCTGTGGGTCGGCCCATCGCCCATGCATCCTTTCAGCCCGGAGTATTTCAAGGGCGGGTCGGGCATGAACTGTCTGCAATGGAATATGTATTGGGATTTCGGCACCGGCCAGGTCGGCGATATGGGCAGTCACACGATGGATTTGGCATGGAACGCCATGGACGCCACGTTACCCACCAGTGTCGAGGCCAAGGGCGATCCCTTCAACCCGGAGGTCACCCCGGTCCTGCTGCACAGCGAGTTTGAAATGCCGGCCAATAGCTGGCGCAAGGGCATCAAGCTCCACTGGTATCAGGGTGGCGCGATGCCGGAATCGCCGAGCAAATATTTGGACCTGAACAAGATTGACCACGGTGCGCTGTTCGATGGCAGCAAGGGATACCTGGCTTCGGGCTTCAATTCCCGCATCCTCCTGCCCCTCGGGGATAAGGCGGACATGACCTACTACAAGCCGCGCACCAAGGAAACCGTGCTGCCGCCGCTGGGCGATTTCCAGGGCGAATGGATTCGCGCCGCCAAGGGTGATCTGAAGACCACCTGTGATTTCGAATACAGCGGAAACCTGATCGAGACGATGCTGCTGGGTCTGGTGGCTTATCGTGTCGGTAAAAAATTCAAGTACGACGGCGCCACCGGCAAGACGGATTCCCCGGAGGCCGATGCGCTGCTCGCGCGCAAATATCGCGCTGGCTGGACGCTGAATGGTTAAGTCTGCGATTTCCTGGGTACACCAGAGTTCGTAGCCGTCGAGGTAAGGAGACGGACTCTGGGAATTTCGGATTTCGGATTTTAGGTTGTTATGAGAAAGTACACGCTGTTTCGTGGGCTCTTTGATTTGGTACGATACAATTGGTGGGCCATCCTGCTGGTGTTGGTCGGGTTTGCGGTGGCGTACAAGTTTGTGACGCCGCCGCCGCCCCGGGCCATCACCATCGCCACCGGGTCCGAGAAAGGCGGGTACCATCGCTTCGGGATCCAGTTAAAAGCCGCGCTCGAAAAGAAGGGGTTGACGGTGACTTTGCGCCCTTCCGCCGGCACGATCGAAAACCTCAAGCTGCTCTCCGATGACAACTCCGGTGTCAGCGTGGCGTTTGGCCAAGGGGGGGCGGAGCGGTTTTATGATGGCGACAAGGATACCATCTGCGCCCTCGGCAGCTTGTTCTACGAGCCGCTTTGGTTCTTTTACCGCAATGACAGCGGCTTCACCAATATTGCCGATCTCAAGCATCTGAAGGTCGCCATCGGCAAGAAAGGCTCCGGCACCCAGATGTTGTCCGAGGTGTTACTCCGGGAAAACAATATCCCGGAATCTTCCCGCGTGGGTATTGGTTCCACGGAGGCCATCAAAGCCCTTCAGGAAAACCAAGTGCAAGCCATCTTCCTCGTCGCGCCGGTCAATGATCCGATGGATAAAACCAAGCCGCACCCCGATGTGTACCGGCTGATGGCCGATCCCGCCCTGAGCCTGTTCGAGGCCCGCCGCGCCCAGGCCTACATCAGCCGCCTGCCGCACCTTTCCACCGTCATCATCGGCGAGGGTTTGCTCGACTTGGAAAAAAATTATCCGTCCAAAACCCTCACGCTGCTTTCTCCGCTGGCCAACTTGATTTGCCGCGATGACCTGAACGGCGACCTGGCGGTGTTGATTTTGCAAACCTGCCGGGAAATTCAAGAAGAAGGCACCTGGCTCGAAAAACCGGGCACGTTTCCCTCGAAGCTCGGGGTCACCTTCCCGCTCCTGCCGGAAGCCAAACAGTTTCACGAGAAAGGCCCGTCCTTCTTCTACAAGTTTTTTCCGTTCTGGGTTGCCAACCTGGCCAACCGCCTGTGGATCATGGCCATTCCGCTGGTCACCTTGGCCATCCCCTTGGTTAAACTGGCGCTGCCCACCTATCGCTGGCGGATCCGCCGCAAAATCGCCCTGAAATACCGCGCCCTCATGGTGATTGACGATAAAATCAGCAGCGGGAACATCGCGCAAACCTTGGATGCCGACATCGTGCAACTGGCCGAATACGAAGATGAACTCGCCAAACTCACTGTGCCCATCATGTATGCCAGTGAGTATTATTCGTTGCGCAGCCATGTGCGCTACCTCCGCGGACGGCTTGAAGAAATCAAGCTGGGGGTGAAGAAGTAACGGGTGACGTCCAGTTTTGAGAAGCGAATCCCGAAAACAAAAACCCGGGGCAGCGTGAACCACCCCGGGTGGTGATGCGGACTAGGGACGCGGCAGGCGCGTCTTGGCGAAGACCGACCAGGCGAAGCCGGCCAGGGTCACGAGCGCCCCGGCGGCGGCCTCAACGGCCGTAGTGTCGGTGATGCCCCGGGCGACGAGAATGCCGCCGAGGGAGGTTAGGAAGTGCCGGGCCAGCCCGGTCAGGATTGCTGAGTTCATGGTGTACCTTTCTTCTTTTCTTTGTTTATGGTTATGCAGTTAATTCATTTAACTGCGGGGACAGCCTAGCCGAAGGGTGGGAAAAGCGGTTGCCGCCGGGAGGAAAAATATGCAAATGCGGAACGCGGAGTGCGGAGTGCGGAATGAAGCCGATTTTGCAGAAAAATTCGGCACCGGACATGGCAAAAAAAATAAGACCAAAAGAGGATCATGAAAAACCCGCGCAATCCTAGTTGTCAGACGTTGAAAAAGGTTTCACACTTGGAACGTATGATGAAACAGAGTCTTGTTTTACGGTGGCTGATGGCCTGTCTGCTGTGGTCAGTGGCGCTCTCCACCCTGGCGGCGGCCAAGCCGAATATCATTTTCATCCTGGCGGATGACTTGGGCTACGGCGACATCGGCGCGTTTGGGCAAAAGAAAATCCACACGCCCAACCTGGACCGACTGGCGGCGGAGGGGATGAAGTTCACGCAACACTATTCCGGCAATGCCGTCTGCGCGCCTTCGCGGTGCGTGCTGCTTTCCGGGAAGCATCCGGGACATGCGTTCATCCGCAACAACCGTGAGGTGAAGCCCGAGGGGCAATTCCCGATCCCGGCGGACCTGGTGACGCTGCCGAAGTTGTTGAAAAAGGCCGGGTACATCAATGGCACTTTTGGCAAGTGGGGTTTGGGCGCGCCCGACAGCGAGGGAGCACCGTTGAAACAGGGCTTAGATCGTTTCTACGGCTACAACTGCCAGCGCGTGGCGCATAACTATTACCCGACCAGCCTTTGGGACAACGCCCAACGGGTGGTGTTGAACAACCCGGCTTTTGCGGCGCACCAGAAATTGCCCGCCGGGGTTGATCCGAAGGATGCCAATAATTATAAGCCATACCTTGGCAAAGACTACTCGCCGGACCTCATCGCTGAGCAAGCCCGTCAGTTTGTCAAAGCCAACCGGAGCACCCCCTTCTTTCTTTATTGGACGACCACGGTGCCACATCTCGCACTGCAAGTGCCGGAGGATTCCTTGCAGGAGTATCTTGGGAAATTCCCCGAAACACCGTACACCGGCACCAGCGGTTACCTGCCGCACTACGCGCCGCGCGCCGCCTATGCGGCGATGATCACGCGGCTGGATCGCGAGATTGGCCGGATGATGGATCTCGTCAAGGAACTCGGGCTCGAAGACCACACGCTCTTCGTCTTCACCTCGGACAACGGCCCGCTGTACGATCAGTTGGGCGGGACGGACGCTGATTTTTTTGAATCGGCCGGTCCCTTGAACGGCCGGAAAGGTTCGCTCTATGAAGGCGGGGTCCGCGTGCCACTGCTGGTGCGGTGGAAAGGGCGCATCGCCGCCGGCAGCGCCAGTGACCGGGTCACGGGCTTTGAAGATTGGTTGCCCACGCTGCTGGAGTTCGTTGGCGTGCCGGAGCTGACGCCGGGCGAGGTGGACGGCATCTCCTTTGTCCCTACGCTGCTCGGTCGCGCCCAGGAGCCGCGTCCGTTCCTGTACCGGGAGTTCCCTGGCTATGGTGGACAGCAAAGTGTGCGGATCGGCGATTGGAAAGGGGTGCGGCAAGCCTTGGTTCCCAAGGGCAAGGCAGGATCGGCGAATTTGAAGATTGAACTCTACAACCTGAAAGAAGACCTGGCCGAGAAGAACGATGTGGCCGCGCAGCACCCGGAAATGGTGGCGAAAATGGAAGCGCTCATGCGGGCGCAACACACCCCGTCCGCCGAATTTCCGTTTGCGGCGCTGGACCGGTTGGGGAAGTGAGCTGAAAGTGGAAAGTGGAAAACGGAAAGCTCGGATTACAACGGTTCAGCCTGGAGAAACTCCACTTGGGTTTCCGCTTGGAAGGAGGCGCGTTCCAGGGCGGCGGGGATCAGGCAGAACTGACCAGCCCCAACGGTCACTTGCTGTCCGCCGCCGCTGATGTGCAGCGTGCCTTTGACCACGCCGATCACCAACGCGGTTTCCACGCGCAGATGAAAACGGGAGCCGCGTTTGGCGAGGCAGGCGTTGACGCGGAATAATGGGTCGTCCACCAAGAAGCGCACTTTGATGGCGGGGTTCTGGGAATAGATGCTCTTCACCAGCGACGGCTCGAAGTCGTTGAAATCAATGCTGGCGAGGGATTCCGCGATATGCAATGCGCGCGGTTTGCCATCTAACCCCACCCGGTTCCAGTCAAACACCCGGTAGGTGGTATCCGAGTTCTGCTGGATTTCAAACATCACCGCCCCCGCGCCCAGCGCATGGACGCGGCCACTCGGTAAAAACATGGTATCCCCCGGTTTCACCGGGAGCCGGTGGAAACAATCCGCCACCGTGCCGTCTTTGGTGCGGCGCTCGAATTCCGCGCGGGTCACCCCGGTTTTTAGCCCGGCATAGATGACGGCGTCAGGGCCGCAATCGGTGAAGTACCACATCTCGGTTTTGGGTTCGCCACCGAGTTCCTTGGCCCGGGCGGCGGGAGGGTGTACTTGGAGCGAGAGCACCTGCTGGGCATCCAGAATTTTGATCAGCAATGGGAACCGTCCGCCATAGGAGGCGGCTTTACCGAGCACCGCCCGCTCATGCTGTTCCATCAACCAGCGCAAATCTTTGCCGGCGAATGGCCCGTTGGCAATGACGCTGGCATCTCCGGGGCGATCCGAGATTTCCCATGACTCCCCGATTGGCACCCCGTTTGGCAGCGCCTTGTGATAGAGTTGTTCCAGCTTGCGCCCGCCCCAAACGCGCTCTTTGAAGATGGGGTGGAAAGTGAGTGGATAAAACATAGGCTGTGTGATGCGTGATCGGTTTTCCCATGGCTGCGCCCACCGGGCAGCGGCCTCAGGCCTTGGCTTCGGATTGCGGTAATTTCTCGATGAACTGCCCGTGCGCGCGGAACTTATCATAACGCCGCTTGAGTCGTTCCGTGGCAGACAGTTTCAGCAGGCTCTTGAGGTTCTTCACCAAATGCTGTTTCAGGTTAGCCATAGTGGTTGCCGAATCTGTATGCGCGCCACCCAAAGGCTCGGGGATGATCTCATCCACCAGCCCCAGCCCCAGCAAATCCTTGGCGGTGATTTTCAGTGCTTCGGCGGCCTTGGCGGCGGCGGAACGATCTTTCCACAAAATCGCCGCGCACCCCTCCGGGCTGATCACCGAATAGTAGGCGTTTTCGAGGATCAACACCCGATCCGCCACCCCAATCCCCAACGCGCCACCCGATCCACCCTCGCCGATGACGGCGGCAACGATGGGCACTTCCATGACCATCATTTCGCGCAGGTTCACCGCGATGGCTTCGGCAATGTGCCGTTCCTCGGCCCCGATGCCGGGATAGGCCCCTGCCGTATCAATCAAGGTGATGATTGGCAGCCCAAATTTGTTGGCCAACTGCATTAGGCGCAACGCCTTGCGATAACCTTCCGGGTGGGCGGACCCGAAATTTCGGCGGATATTTTCCTTGGTGTCGCGGCCTTTTTGCGTGCCGATAATCATGACCTGCTGGCCGTCCAGCCGGGCAAACCCGCCCACCATGGCCCGATCTTCCGCAAAAAGGCGGTCGCCATGCAACGGGCAGAAATCGGTACAGATCGAGTTGATGTAATCCAGCGCAAATGGGCGCTTGGGATGCCGGGCGAGTTGGACCCGTTGCCAAGGAGTCAGATTGGAATAGACCTGCTTGCGGCTCTCGGCCAGCTTCTTCTGGATTAGCTCAATCTCGTCCTGAAATGACTCAGACCCCGAATGTTTTTTCAAATCATCCAGTTTCCGTTGTAACTCAGCAATCGGTTTCTCGAAATCGAGCTGATGCTTCATAGACGAGTGATACTAGCCTAAACCCGCGCTCGGATGCAACCTGGAATTCTGCCGCTCATCGTCATTACATAACCTGTCTGCGGACAAGTGGTTGCGTGGATGTCTGACGATAAGTGCTTGTTAATGCAGGCGGCCATCCCGTAGAATGGCAGAAGAATCAAGATGTGGATGAAACATTTATGACAAACCTTGTTTTTAAGAGCGCGGTCTTTGCCGCCCTGCTAAACGCCTCGGTGGCTTGGACTGTCCCGGCAGCGGATTACTACCAGATTCGCGGCGGCATTCCCAACAGCCAATACTTCTTCAAGCAGAACACCGTTGGGAACCAGTACCTGTTCTTCATCGGCGACTCGGTGCTGGCCGGCAACGGGCTGAAAGACGCGAATTTGCGCTACTCCGCCCAGATGGTGAAGGGTTTCAAGAAATATTTCCCGGAGGCGGGCATGAACGAGACGCGGCATATTCAGCCGGGCGGCAGTTGGTTTGGCCTTTACCGTTGCAGCCGGGGACAGCCGGTCTTTGGCGAGGTGATCGCCAGTGGACATTTGGCCATTCTCGATTTCGCTGCTGCTGATCGCACCGCTGACCTCGAACAGGTCAAAACCTCGCTCGAAGGGTTGGTCCGCCAGGTTACCCTGTATCGCGCCACGCACAGCCGCATCCTGGTTTACACCCTGACGCCCGAAATGCTGAAGGCCTATCGGGCGGGCCAGATGCCCGAGTATATTCGTATCAGTGAGCAGATTGCCGCGCATTACGGCATTCCCAGTCTGAATCTGGCGCAATACGCGGCGGAAAAAATCATTGCGGGTGAGATTTCTTTTGAGGCGTTTTCCGCGGATGGCATCAACCCGACCGATGCCGGTGCCAAAATCTATGCTGCCGCAGTGGCGAAATTCGTGGACGCGCTGATGACCGCCCATCCCATCCCGGATAAACCCGCCCCATACAAGTTGCCCGCCCCGTTGTTCCCGGAAACCGACGACAACGGACGCATCGTCGCCTATGAGGATCAGCAAGTCGTGCGGTCCGGCAACTGGAAACCGGGGCAGGCCAGCCCTATCGGTCCTTTTCGTCATATCCTCGCCTCAACCGAATCTGGTGCAACACTGACACTGAAATTCAAGGGCTCGGAAATCGGCATCCTTGACGTGGTGGATAAGGATAGTGCGGACTACGAATACGCTTTGGATGGCGCGGCATTCCGCAAGCTGCCCGCACCCAGGGATGTGACCAGCCCAACGATGCGTCCGGTTTCCCTGGCCAAAGGTTTGGACCGCAAGGTTGGGCATGAACTTGTTCTCAAAGTTGCCTCGTCCGGCACGGCGCGCATGGGTGGTTTCCTGCTTAATGGCAGCATCGCCGATGCTTTCGCCAGCATGAGCACCTTGGAAAAGATTGACGCGATCTATGCCGCGATGGACCCGATTGTGTTCCAGCCTCCGGCTGGTCGCTTCGCGAACATTCCGAAAACGATGAGCAAACTGCGCGACGGTGGCGAATTGCGCATGGTGCTCTTGGGCGACAGCATTATGGGCAATACCTCCGGTTCATCGTTCGAGCTGCTGCTCATGCGGGACTATCCCAAGTGCAAGCTGATCAAGATTCCCTCTCTGCGCAGTTCCACCGGTTGCAAATACTACCGGGAAGAGAATCGCGTCCAGGACTACGTGCTGAAGCACAATCCGGACCTACTGGTCATCGGCGGCATTTCCAACGGTGGTGACGCCGAGGCCGTCCGATCAGTGATTCAACAGGTGCGAGCCAAAAAGCCGGATACCGAAGTGCTACTGCTGACGCCGGTCTTCGGTTCTATGCGCGACGAACACATCAAGACGTTCACGCGCACGATTGACACCACGACGAGTAATTTCCGTTTCAATATGCAGAAGGTGGCGGCGGAGGAGAAATGCGCCTTCTTCGATATGACCGGTCCTTGGTGGGCATATATTCAGGACAGCGGCAAGACTTACGGCTGGTTCATGGGCGACGGTGTTCACGCCAACCAACGCGGCTGCCAGATCATTGGCCGCCTGCTGGAGATCTGGTTCAAAGAGTAAGCGGGTGGGAATTGAGTTTTAACCCGAACTCCGCTGAAGCAAGACCGCTGCGAGCTACCTCGGATTTCGGGTTTAAAGTCCATTCAGCACCCGTTTTCCTCACTGGTCGTGAGGCGCTATACTTCCCGCACTGTGCCGGAGTCGGTCTCAGTCTTGGGCGTGCGATAGAGGCGAATGATGGTTGAAATGTTGACGATGGCGATGATGGCCTCCAGCAGGGTGCCGCCGATGGAACCGCTGAGGATGTTGTTGGCCAGCCAGAGAAACGTGGCCACCAGGACCAGCAACCGCATCGCAATGCCATGGAGCATAAAGACGGCAATCGTTCCCAGACAGGAGCCAAGGGTGGGCAACCAAGCCGCCGGAGTTTTGGCGAAAGCAAGGCCGATGGTGATATTAACGCCGATGATAAACGCGGCCAACCAGCGTGAGCGCGTTCTGATGGCCAGAAACGTGCGAACACTCGAAGTCAAGGCGCTGAGCGCCGCAGGGAGATTGCCCAACATCCAAAAATGAACGGTGTACACCAGGCATTCGCTGGCCAGCAATGACTTGAGTCGGCGGTCGTCTTTCTGAAGAAAGGCGGCCACCCCAAGCACAAACGCCACATAGCCAATACACTGAGCGGGAGTAAAAACCTGCATACGAGGGGGAAATCGTTGCACCCTGAACATGCGGTTGGCAAGTATTTTAAAGCGTGTCAGCGGTCGCGAATAAACAGGATAAACAACTATTGTATGGCACCGGCAATCGCGCCCGGGTATTCTCGAACGCTGTGGATCATTTGGTAATTAATGACATGGCCATCTGTATCATGGTGGCCTGGGGCATGGCGGTCTTGGCGCATACGCTAAAACAACCGTTGGTTCTGGCTTATTTACTGGCCGGTTTTTTCATCGGCCCGCAAGGGCTTAAATGGGTCGCCAACACGCAGTCCATCCATACCATTTCGGAACTGGGGTTGATTCTGTTGTTGTTCATGATTGGACTGGAGATTGACCTGAAGAAAATCATCAGTGCCGGCCGCAGGATCACCGTCACGGGCGCGAGCCAGATTTTTGGCTGCTTCGGATTTGGCCTGCTCTTTTTTTTGGGCCTGAGCCGGGTGGTGGAAATCAAGGGCTTGGAGATTGTCTATCTGGCGGTGGCGGCGGCGTTAAGCAGCACAGTGATTGTCGTCAAAGTGCTCTATGACAAACGGGAGCTGGACACCCTGCCGGGTCGCATCACGCTGGGGGTGCTGGTGTTGCAGGATATTTTTGCCATCCTGTTCCTGGCCATTCAACCGCAGTTGGGCGATCCGCGGGTGGGCCCCATTTTACTCTCGCTGGTCAAAGTGGTGCTGCTGGTCGTGGTGGCCTTCACCGCCAGCCGATACGCGCTGCCGTCCATCTTTCGCACGGTGGCGCGGTTGCCGGAGCTGGTGCTGGTGGGCGCGCTGGCGTGGTGTTTTTTGGTGGGCGCGTTGGGCGAACATTTCGGCCTTTCGCGCGCGATGGGTGCACTGGTGGCAGGCGTGGCGATTTCCACATTTCCATACACCCTGGATGTCATCGCCAAGATCACCAGTTTGCGCGATTTTTTCCTGACGTTATTTTTTGTGGGGCTGGGCATGATGATCCCGCGCCCGACGTTGGAATATTTGCTGGGTGCCGTGGTGTTATGCGCCTTTGTGCTGGCCAGCCGGTTGCTGACGGTTTTTCTGCCGCTCTATTGGATGCGGCAGGGATTGCGGGCCAGCTTTTTGCCGGCGCTGAACCTGGCACAAGTGAGTGAATTTTCGCTGGTGATCATGGCGCTGGGATTAAGCGCGCATCATTTGAGCGCATATTCCAGCGGGGTTTTGGCATACGCGTTTGTCATTCTGGCGGTGGCCTCGACGTATGCGATCATGGCCTCAGATCGCATCGTGCGGAAAGTGATTACGGCGTTGCGATCCCTCTCGGTTAAAGACCTCGACCAGGAAACGGCGGCCCCCGCTGAACCCGGGCCAACGCCACGCATCTTCATGCTGGGTTTTAGTTGGACGGCCAGCTCGTTGCTGGAGGAAATCACCATCCAGAACCCCACGCTGGCACGGGAATTGCGCGTGGTGGATTTCAATCCGCAGGTTCACCAGGAATTGCGCGCGCGCCAGGTCAGTACGGTTTATGGCGACATCAGCCAGCGGCATACCCTGGAGCACGCGGGTATTCAGGAGGCTCAAATCATCCTCTGCACGCTGCCCAACACCGTGCTCAAGGGAATCAACAATGTGCGTTTGGTGAGGCAGTTGCGCGAGCTGAATCGCAAGGCCAAAATTATTGTTCACTCAGAATTGCTTTCGGAAGTGCCTGGGCTTTATCAGGCCGGCGCGGATTATGTGTGCCTGGCGCGCATCATCGAGGCGGTGGAATGGTTCCACTTGGTGGAAGACGCCCGCAATGGCCGGTTGGACCACAAGCGCAAAGAGCTGGACGCGGTGTTAAAAGAACGCCGCGAGGTGATCCCATAATCACACAAAAAACGCTGGGCAGGCGGATGGTTTTGGGGTGTACTTCCGCCATGACAACATACTTGCGCACCGCACTGATTTTGGCCGGCTTCATGGTTTCCTGCCTGACCCGGGGCGGGGACGCCCAAATAATCGGCACCGTGGACACTTCCAAATGGCGGGGGTTCAACCTGCTGGAGAAGTATAATATGAACCGCAACACGCCATTCAACGAGGATGACTTCAAGTGGATCGCCGAACTGGGATTTAATTATGTGCGGCTGCCGATGGACTATCGTTGTTACGTCGAGAAAGGGGACTGGTTGAAGTTCAAAGAGGATACGCTGAAGGAGGTGGATCAAGCCATCGAACTGGGCAAAAAATATCACATCCATGTCACGGTGAACCTGCATCGCGCCCCGGGCTTTTGCATCAACCCGCCGGAGGAGCCCAGCAACCTGTGGACCAACGAGCACACGCTGTCGGTGTTTGTGGATCATTGGGTGATGTTTGCCAAACGGTACCGGCAGGTGCCGCCGGAACACCTCAGCTTTAATTTGCTCAACGAGCCGACGCATACCTCGCGGGAAAATTTTCTCAAGGTGTTTTGCCGCACCATTGAGGCGATTCAAAAAGAGGATCCCAGGCGGCTGATTATCGTGGATGGTTTGAATGTGGGCAAAGAGCCACTCCCGGAATTTTTAAAATATGACAATGTGATTCAGGCCACCCGGGGATATCACCCAGGAACCATCTCGCATTATAAGGCCAGCTGGGTGAAGGGATCGGAGCAGTGGCCGGAGCCGGTCTGGCCCAGTGTCAAGTTAATCGGCAACCTTTATGGTCCGGTGAAACCCGATTTGAAATCACCGCTCACGATCCAGGGCGCTTTCAAAGCCGGCACGGAAATTTCACTTAAATTTTTCCAGATCTCGCAAAAAAATAAACTGATGGCCAGGGCGGATGGAAAAACGGTGGCCGAAAAAGTGGTGGACCCCAAGGCCAGCCCGGAGGACTGGAAGCGCGTGGACACCGAGAAGCGCTATGTGTTGATGCAACCGACCCGGGATTTGTTTTTTACCGTCAGTCTGCCGACCGATTGCCGGGAATTCACGCTAGAGAATGTGGAAGGCGACTGGCTCAAGTTCAGTGAGTTGACGATCCGCCTGCCGGGCGGCTCCAAGCGGACCTACGGAACCGACATGTCGTATGGCAAGAAGCAAGTGCCGTTGAGCCTTGAGGCGGACGGACGGCTGTCACCGCCACCCGGGGTGCCGGCGGATGCCCCGCTCAAGGATTATCTGAAACCGTGGCTGGAAATCGCCGCGCGCGGGGAAACGGTATTTGTCGGAGAATGGGGCTGCCATAACCGAACGCCGCACCCAGTGGCGCTGGCGTGGATGAAGAGCTGGTTGGATAATTGGAAAGAAGCCCGGTTCGGTTGGGCACTGTGGAACTTTCGCGGCAGTTTCGGGATTCTGGACAGCGGACGGACGGATGTGGTTTACGAAGACTGGCACGGCCACAAGCTCGACCGGGAAATGCTCACCCTGTTGCAGCAGTACCAGAAATAGCGCCGGGGCCAGTGGTTCCTTTGCCAGGCTGGTCCAGACACTCGCGCACCAACCGAACCAGTGCGGCGGGCTGGTAAGGTTTGGGCAGGCAGACGATTCCGGGATGCGGATCCGCCAGTTGCAGGTCCATGCTGTAACCGCTGCTGCAAATCACTTTTAAACCGCGCTTTTCCGCCAGCAGACGATGCGCGAGTTCCAAGCCGCTGAGGCCTTCGGGCATGACCATGTCGGTAAGCAACAGGTTGATGGCGGCGGCATGCTGCGACCACACTTGCAGCGCCTCCTGTCCATTGCCGGCCTCCAACACTTGGTATCCGTATTGGGTGAGGACGGAACGCACCATGGTGCGCACGCCCGGCTCGTCTTCCACCACCAGAACGGTTTCATGGCCAGCTCGCAATACCGGCGGGGTGGAGGCGGACGGGGTGGTGGGCGCCTCGCGCGTGGTGAGCGGAAAATAAATGTTGAACGTGGTGCCGCGTCCCTCCGTACTTTTCACCTCCAGCCAGCCGTCATGTTGTTTGACAATGCCATACACCGTAGCCAACCCCAGCCCGGTGCCCTTGCCCACATCCTTGGTGGTGAAAAAGGGCTCAAAAATCCGCTGGCGTGTCTCTTCCGACATGCCCTGCCCGGTATCGGCGACGGTGAGGCAGGCAAATTTTCCCGGCCGCGCCTCGGGGTGGCTCAGACCCGTCGGGCCAAACTCGGCGGCCGCCGTGGTGATTTTGAGCTGGCCGCCCCGGGGCATGGCATCGCGGGCGTTCACCGCCAGATTGACCAGGATTTGTTCCAACATGCCGACATCGGCCCGGACGCCCAGTGGCCCGCTGCCATAAACGCAGGTCAGGGTGATGTGCTCGCCAATCAGGCGGACGAGCATTTTATGCAAATTATTAACCACTTCGTTGAGGTCCAGGGCGCGCATCTGCATGATTTGCCGGCGGCTGTAGGCGAGCAACTGGCGGGTAAGGTTAGCGGCGCGGTGCGCGGCGGTGGACACTTCCAGGAGAGACTCATTAAGCCCGGGCGCGAGATCATCCCGGGTCTGCATCAATTCCACCTGGCCGATGATGACGGTTAAAATATTATTGAAATCATGGGCGACGCCGCCCGCCAGTTGGCCGATGGCCTCCATTTTTTGGGCATGGCGGAGCTGCTCCTCCATCTTGACCTGCCCGGAGATGTCGCGTTTGACCGAGACATAGCCGACGGTTTTTCCGTGGGTGTCCACAATCGGGGAAATGGTGCCTGCCTCGATTACCGTGCGACCGTCTTTGCGCCGGTTGGTGAACTGTCCAGTCCAGGTTTTGCCCGCTCGCACAGTGTCCCACAAATCCCGATAGAACGCGGTGTCCTGGCGTCCAGACTTGAGAATACGCGGATTTTTTCCAAGCACCTCACTGCGGGTAAAACCGGTGATGGATTCAAAGGCCGGGTTGACATAGGCAATGGTGCCGTCGAGATCGGTCACGACGATGTCCTCCGCCGCCTGTTCCACAACGGTAGCAAGCTGGCGCAATTGTGTCTCGGCACGCAGGCGCTCGGAAATATCGCGGGCAAAACGGAGCACAAAGACACCGGTGGCGGTCTCCATGAGGGAGAGACGGATTTCCACAGGGACAAACGTACCGTCTTTGCGGCGAAGCTGGCCGCTGAGCGTCAGGGTTTGACCGTTGGCTAGTTGCGAAAACTGCAGGGCGAGCGCTTCCTGGCCGGCCAGGGTGGTTTCGACCTCCCAGATTTTCATGCGGGCGAAGGCGTCCGGCTCATAACCCAAACCTTGGCGGGCCTGTTGGTTGGCCCGGACGATCTGCCCTGCCGAGTCACACAGATAAATGGCGTCAGCGGCGCTTTCAATGAGCCGGCTTAAGAACGCCTCATTTTTTCGCAGTGATTCATCCCGTTGTTGGACAGTGGTCAACATGACGTTGAAGCTGTCCGCCAGGCGCCCGATCTCATCATTGCCGTGTTTGGGGGCGCGCAGGCCATAATCTTTTTTTTCGGTCACCGCCTGGGCGGTGGACGCGAGCGCCAAAACAGGGCCGGTGATGGCGCGCTGCAATAAATTGGATAGCCAGATGGCCGCGAGAAACAGTAACAAACAGACACTCACCAAAATACCAACGGACTTGAAAAAATGTTGGCGCGGCGTTTGCAGGTCGGAATGCAGACACAAACGGGCAAACGGTTCGTTGTTGCGGGACAGAGTTTGCACCAGGAGCAGGTCCCCGTCCTCGAAGGTGGGTCCATCCTTGGGCAGGACCGGCGGTTGCGGGGAGCCGGAATCCCGCTGGTAACTGGCAAACAGCTTGCCATCCATGGTGAACAGATGGGCGGCGACGATGTCTTTGGAACTGCGCAAGGCGGCCAGCGTTTCCGTCGCCACCTCTTTATTGCCAAAATCCACCGCGCCATACACGCTGGTGGCCACCATCTCCGCATGGGATTGGAGGCCGCTGACGGCGCGCCGCTGGAAGGTGGCCCACTCGAACACCGCCAACCCCAGGCCGGAAAGGAAAATCGCCAGCCCGCAGCCGGCCAGTAAGACCAGCGTCACCTTGCTTCGAATGGAGGCATCACGCAACATGGCTGGGTTATTCCGGGGTCGCTTTGCGAATGACTGATTGCGCGTTTTCCAGCAGGCGCGCACTGAGTTTCAGTTGGGCCGTGTCAGCCGCCGGCAGATGGACGTCAAACACCACGCTTTGTCGCTGTGTGCGCAAGCGCACCATGCCGCCCTGCTCGAGGAAATCACGCTGTTCCCCGACGGTGAGCACCGGAAGTTTGCGCAATTGGGAGAGAATCTGAACGAGCCGGGTTTGTTCCGAGGCCCCGATATAGACAATATGGCAGGCCAGCAATTCTTCGACTTTTTTGGCGCGAAGTATGGTAACCGGACGTTGCTGGGCGGTGCGATTTTTGACCACGTTATCCAGCGCGACGCCAAAAGGATCATCGCCCAGCACACCGATACAAATCGGGTCATTGGTGGAGGTGAACCGGGTCGTTGGCCATTCCACGTATTTGGCAAAATTAAATAGATAGGCGGCTTTGACGAGCCAGGGGTTGTCGGTGGTCACCGCCGCGCGGCCCAGCAGCGGCCAGCAGCATACCAGTACTAGCGCGACCAACTTGGCAGCCGCCAAGGTAATTCCGAATTCCGAATTCCGAATTCCGAATTTCCCAGCGGCGAGGGCGTGCGCCTTATTTTGCGGTTGCCTGCCCATATCAGAACGTCCACTTGACCGTGACCGCCAGCGCCGGGGATTCGATGGAATATTCCGAGCCGCGCAAGATATAATTGCGTTTATTGAGCGTCTGGTCGAACCAACCGGCCATATTGTACGCATCCAAGCGCAGCAGCAGTTGCTTGGTGGCCTGATATTGCAAGCCGGCGTTCCAATATACATTGGGGCCAAAGGCCTGGTCGTATCCCGGATTCGCCAAGGCCAGACTGCTCGTGCCGCCGTTGTCCGCGTTCCACTGAGCCAAATCCTGCGCCCCGGGGAATCCCCAATACACCCGCAAGGAAGTGCTGCCCGACCACTTCTCACTCAACTCTTGGATGAGGGTCAGTTTAGTGACGTGGTTGGCCCAACTGGCAAGATCGTGGCCATAGCCGCGCGGCATGGCGGAAATCCCCTGGCCGGCGCTGGTGCTTTGCGCGCCCAACAATTGCGTGTACGTGTGGGACAACGTCACCCGGGTTTTCTCGCTGCGCCAGCCCAGTTCCGGTTCCACCCCAAATATCGCGTACCGGCCCAAAGAAGCGGACTGGTTGAGGGTTTGATCGAAACCGATCGCCCGGTAATCCTCCACATAGACGCCCACCCCGGCGTGCCAGGATTTCGGTAAAATCCGTTCATATCGCCACTCGATACTTTGCAGGGATTCCACGTCCCCATCGTCACCGTGAACCAGATATTCCCGGCGCAACTCGGCGTCGCCACTGCGGCGCATCGCCCGGGCGGCGATCAGTTTCACTGTGTCGCGCGGGGTGGGGGTCCACACCACCGCCACCCGTGGTGAGAAAAGCCATTCCGCGTAGGTATGATTATCCAACCGACCGCTGATAAACGTGGTCCAGTGCTCGCTCAAGGTCCATTGATGTTCAGCCATAAGGGACACGGTTTCCGTCTGCCAGCGATCCGTGGGCGGGGGCGTGCCTTTGGCCACCGGGCCGTTAAATATTTCATGCGAATAACTGAGGCCTACCGCCAAGGCATGTGCGTCGTTGGGGGTCCAGCGGCCAATTACCCGTCCGGTGTAATCCTGCTCGCCCCGGGCCATGCGCCAGGGATTTTCATCGTAGATATTCAGGAAATAGTCATAGCCCAGTTGGGCATCAATCTGGAACTCATCAGACAACTCTTTTTTCAGGGCAACCACTGTGGTGAACTGGCGGTCAAACGAGGTGTACCCCAAGTCTTCGGTAAGCGGTTGGGTGGTGGTGGCCAGGGTGTCCCGGCGCGGGCGCGACTTCACACCGCCTTCCGTGTACCGCAGCCAGACTTCCACGGGACCATACACATAACTCGCGTGGGCTTTTTGTTTCAGGCGGTCATACGGGGCGGCCCGCAGGTTGCTGACGGGAATATCCACCGGTTCGCCGGCATTGACTACGGTGCCATTTTTGGTGGTAAAGGTTTTCCCAAAAACATACGGGGAATCATTCTGGCTGGCACCCGGTTGGTCCGCGACACCGTAGTACAGGAACATGCCCGATTGATCGCTGAACTGGTGACCCAAACGGACTTCCCCGGCGGTAAAATAATCCCAAAAACCCTGGCGAAACGTGGCGTCCAACCCCTTAAACGTCATGCCATTGTGGGTTTCCAGGTTCAACACCCCGGCAATGGCGCCAGCCCCATACGTGGCCGAGGCCGGGCCGGCAATGACGGTGACTTCCCGCAAATCACCCAAGAGTGGCAGGTCGCGTTCACTATCCGCGCCAGCATACATGCGATGATTCATGGTGCGTCCGTTGACGCGTAACAAATATTTATCCTCCCGGTCACTGATGATGCCCCGCATGCCAAAGTGATCCACATGCGAATGATGCAGGATGAGCTGGCCGTAGGGATAATAAATGTCCAGCAATTCATCCAAATATCGGGCGCCACTTTTCTGAATGGTGTCCGCATCCAAGGTGGTGCTTTGGGCGGGAATGAGGCGTTCCTTGGTCTGCGTGAGGGTGGAGACAATGCGCACCTTGCCAAGCTGGTCAATATCCAGATCGCCCACCTCCTTGCCCGGCCCCTCCGCCCACCCCATGGCGGGCCAGACTGCCAGCCAAGCCAGGCAACACAGCCAACGGTTGAGCCGTAGTCGAATGGGACGACACAAAATGTCATCCTCCCGCCACGCACAGTCGCTCATATTCATAAGCAAGGGCACAGGGTTTATTTGTTTCTGGCCGGAAACCGCGCTTACCACATTGCCGTGGCAGGCCGCAGACATTCCCGAACCGAAGCTAGGCTCGCACAAATCAAGCGGTAAGGCAATGCAAAAAATACATTTCCCGCCGGGCCGGATGCTGCTAACTTATGACCATGAAGTGGATGAGCAAAGCAATATCCGGATGGCAACCGGTGCTAGTGATGGTTGCGAGCTGGCTGGCTTTTGGCGCTGGCGCGGCTGCGGAACCATCCACTGCCACCAATACTTCCTCAGCTATGGACAAACATCAGCCGCAACCGGCAACCGACCTCAAACAAAAATTGGATCCGCTGCAATATTTCGTCACGCAGCAATGTGGCACCGAGCCGCCCTTTAAGAACGCCTACTGGGATAACCATAAACCGGGCATTTATGTGGATATCATCAGCGGGGTGCCGTTGTTCAGTTCGCTGGACAAGTTTGATTCCGGCAGTGGCTGGCCCAGTTTCGTCCGGCCCATTCAAACCACCGAGGTGGTGGAAAAAACCGACCAGTCGCATGGCATGGCGCGCACGGAAGTACGGTCGAAAACCGGGGATTCCCACTTGGGCCATGTTTTTCCCGATGGCCCAAAGCCCACCGGCTTGCGTTATTGCATTAATTCGGCCTCGCTCCGGTTTGTGCCGGTGGCCGCCATGGCGGCGGAAGGCTATGGCGCGTTATTGGAGCCCTTTGTCAAAGCGGGCCTGATCAAGCCGACTGAAACTGCCACCGCGGCAACCAGTAACCCTACCCATCGTGAAGTGGCGACGCTGGCGGGCGGGTGCTTTTGGGGAATGGAGGAAATCCTGCGTAAAATCCCAGGCGTAATCAAAACGACGGTGGGTTACACGGGTGGCACGGTGCCCAATCCACATTACAAACTGGTATGCACCGGCAAAACCGGCCATGCGGAAGCAGTGGAAATTGTATTCGATCCTGCCAAGCTCACGTTTGAACAACTGCTGGGATACTACTTCCGAATGCATGACCCAACCACGTTGAACCAGCAGCATAATGATATTGGAACGCAATACCGCTCAGCCATCTTTTACCATGGCGACACGCAAAAACAGACTGCGGAAACTGTTAAAAATCAGGTGACTAAATCCGGGAAGTGGAAACGACCCCTCGTCACGGAAATCACCCAAGCGACGGAGTTTTATCCAGCGGAGGAGAATCACCAAGCGTACCTCCAAAAGAATCCCAACGGCTACAACTGCCATGTGTTGAGGGAGTGAGGGGTAGGGAGGGAACAGGGACGAGGAACCAAACCAGTCGATTGCAAAATGCCAAACCGGTATTTGGTATGATCTGTGTCCCTCTGTGTTTATCTGTGGTTCATTTCTCGGACTGTGAATGCGGATTTCGGATTTTGGTCTTATCCGTGTTATCAGTGTGATCCGTGGTTCAATTCCGGATTTTCAACCACGGATTACACGAATAGCACGGATGAAAACCAGTCCATTGCGGATAGCCGAACCAGTGTTTGGTCTGATCTGTGCCCTTTGGGTTTATCTGTGGTTCATTTCCGCAGTGGTCCCGACTCAACCGTAACGGCCTTCAATATAGTCCGCCGTCTTGGGATTT
Source organism: Verrucomicrobiota bacterium (assembly GCA_037139415.1). Taxonomy (NCBI): domain Bacteria; kingdom Pseudomonadati; phylum Verrucomicrobiota; species Verrucomicrobiota bacterium. The sequence goes on from JBAXGN010000019.1 coordinate 24,529, forward strand.
TTCGGGGTGATGAACAAATCCGTGGTCTGGCTGTGCTCGATCAATTCACCCATCAGCATGAAAATACATTCATCGCTCGCCCGGCGGGCCTGCGCCATGTTGTGGGTCACGATGACGATGGTATAACGCCCCTTCAATTCAAACATTAATTCCTCAATGGCCCGGGTGCCGTTGACATCCAGCGCGGAGCATGGCTCATCCATGAGGATGATTTCCGGTTTGAGTGGCAACAGTCGCGCGATGCAAAGTTTTTGCTGCTGTTCGAGCTGGAGGAACGTGGCCCGCTGATTCAGGCGGTCTTTCAGATCCTTCCACAGCCCGACTTCGGTAAGCGCTTTCTCGACCGTCTCGTCCAGCGCCGCCTTTTTCAGCGCGCTGCCTTCGGAGTGGATGCGCAGTCCGAACACCACGTTTTCATACACGCTGATCGGCAAGGGATTGGGCCGTTGAAAAACCATTCCGGCTGATTTGCGCAATTCCATCAGCGAAACATCGGAATCATAGATATTCTTGCCCAAGAGCTTGATTTCGCCGGTCGTAGTGACATAACCATAGCGCTCGTTCACCCGGTTGAAGCAGCGGAGCAGGGTGGTTTTGCCGCAACCGGAAGGCCCGATCAACGCCGTGATCAAGCCCTGCTTGATATCCACGTTGATGTTGATCAACGCCTGAAACTTGGCGTACCAGAGATTCAGGTTGCGCGTCGTGATGCTGAAATTGTCCGAGGGGGTGCTCATCCAAAAATTCCGTTGACGTACTCGAACGTTTTGGGGTTCTTCGGGTGATCCGAGAAAATGACATCGCTCTGATCCAATTCCACAATTTCACCGTTCCACAGGAATAGGGTGCGGTCCGCCAGGCGGCGGGCCTGCTGGGTCAGGTTGGTCACCAGGATGATGGTCATCTGCTTGCGCAGTTCCTTGAGCACATCCTCGATGCGCATGGTGGTCACCGGATCAATCGCGATGGAAAATTCGTCCAGGCAAAGAATCGCCGGCTGATGCGAAAGCGCCCGGGCAATCGTGAGCCGCTGTTGCTGGCCGCCGGAGAGTTTGGTGCCGAGGCTGTCGAGCCGGTCCTTGACTTCCTCCCAAAGCGCGGCTTGTCGCAGGCATTGCTCCACGATAACGTTCAGCTCGCTTTTCCTGGTCATGCCCGCGCAGCGGGGTGCAAACGCCACATTGTCATAAATGCTCATCGGCAAACCCACCGGTAAGGGGGCCACCATGCCGATTTTGCGGCGCAGCTCAAACACATTGGCCATCTGGCGCACATCTTCCCCATCCACTTTGAGCACTCCGGAAACCCGGGCATCCGGGGTGAAATCTATCGTTCGATTGATGCAGCGCAGCAGGGAGGTTTTGGCGGACTGCGCCGGTCCGATCACCCCCAGTATCTCATTGCGGTAAATATCAAAGGAAATGCCATGAATGACCTCCTTGGGCCCGTAGGCGAGCCGTAAGTCGCGAACTTCAACATGTAGATCAAGCGCCATGATGTTTACCATTTCTTGCGCGCGCGCATATAGACGCGCAAACCGATCGCCGCTGCGTTCACCAATAGAACCGAGCCCAATAGCACAACTGCGGTGGCGTAAGGGATGGACTCTTTGACGCCTGGCACCTGGGTAGAAATGGTATAGAGATGCATCGAGAGCGCCATGCATTGTTCATTGAGGTAATACGGAAACAAGTCGCCTTTTTGCACCGCTTTGAAGAACACCGCACCGGTGAACATGATGGGGGCAGTTTCGCCGGCGGCCCGGCTTACTTGCAGAATAATGCCGGTCAGGATGCCGCTAATCGAGTTGGGCAGCACTACCGCTTGGATGGTTTGCCAGGGGGTCGCTCCAACGTTCCAACAAGCTTCCCGAAAATTCCGTGGCACACTGGACAACGCCTCCCGGGTGCTGGCGATGATGACCGGCAGCGTCATGATAGCCAGCGTCAGAGCTGCCGAGATAATCGAGTAGCCAAACCGGGCGGCATAGACAAAGGCACCCAACCCGAACAACGCATGGACGATGCTGGGAACGCCCGCCAGATTGATGACCGCCAGGTTAATAATCCGGTTGAACCAGTTGTCTTTGGCATATTCATTCAGATAAATGGCCGCCAGGACACCGATGGGAGTGGAAATGGCCAGGGAGATGAAGACCAGGTAAATGGTGCCCACCAAAGCCGGCCAGATACCGCCATCCGTCATGCCACGGCTGGGTACATCGAGCAGAAAACCGATACTCAGGGAAGGCGCGGCTTTTACCACCAGGTAGCCGATGATGAGCAGCAACGGCACGATCATGGACGCGGCCATGCAGAAAAAAATCCACTTGGCCACCGTTTCGGTGCGCTTCTTTTTGCGCACCAACGCGGTTTCCGTAAAACGGAACCTGCTTTCAATGGGTTGTGGTCCAGTACTCATGGGCAAGGTCAGCCTTTCTTGCGGATCCCGCGCACCACCAGGTCCGCCGTCAGGTTAACCGCAAAGGTCATCATGAACAGCAGCACGCCGGTCATGAACAGTACCCGATAGTGGTCTGAGCCGGCTGGCGCCTCCCCCAGCTCGGCGGCAATGTTGGCCGTCAAGGTGCGCACAGAATCCAAAACACTATGCGGGATATGTACCGCGTGGCCGGTAGCCATCAGCACCGCCATGGTTTCACCCACGCCGCGGCCCACGCCCAGCAACACGGCCGCCAGGAGCCCGTTCTTGGCGGCTGGCAACAGGACCCGCCAAATCAGTTGCCACCGGGTAGCGCCCAGCGCCAACCCGGCTTCACGATAGCTGTCCGGCACGGCTTTAAGGGCATCTTCGCCAATGGAAACGATAATGGGCACGCTCATCAGTGCCAGGATGATACCGCCGTTGAGGATGTTCACGCCTACGGGTGCCCCAGTGTATTGTGTGATCAATCGGCTCATCACCGTCAGCCCCACGAACCCCCACACCACGCTGGGGATGGCGGCCAAGAGTTCGATGATGATCTTCAATGTTTCCCTGAGTTTGGCCCCGCAGAATTCCGAGATGTAAATGGCTGCTCCCAATCCGAAAGGAACCGCAATGACCATGGCCAGCACCGTGACACTGAAGGTGCCGGCAATCATCGCCAGTACACCATAACGCTTGTTGACCTCCGAGGTGGGATACCACTGGTCGCTGAAGAGGAATTGCGTGATGCTGAAATCCTTGCTGCCCAGAATGGGAGCGGCTTCTTTGAAAACAAACACGAAAATGCTGAGCACAAAAATGATGGCGCTGATGCCGCAAAGATAAATCAACCCTTGCAGCACTTTTTCACCATACACCGCCCAGACCGGTCGCCGCGCGGCGCGAACCGCGAAGCTGTAACCGGCCGGTTTGGATATTTCAGGCTCAGGCATTTTCGGTGGCGGATAAAAATGGCTTACTTTTTGCGCGCGTCAGCCGGGAGCGGCACATAACCGCTTTTCTCCACCACTTTCTGGCCTGCGTCGGACAGGGTCCAATCAATGTACTTCTTCACTTCGCCGGTGGGCTCTCCCAAGGTGTACACTTGCAGCGAGCGGGCGATGGGGTACTTCTTGCTGAGGGTATTTTCAATAGTGGGCGGGAAAAATGGCTCGCCGGCTTTGGCTGCCACCTTCAACATCTTTACATGTGCTGTGGCATAACCCATGCCACTGTAGCCAATCGCCGTCTTGGTATTAGCCACCAGCTCCACGACTTCCTTGGAGCCGTTCATGTCGCGCGAGCCCAATTTGAAGTCCTTTTTGCTCAACACATGCTCCCGAAAAAATTCGTACGTGCCGGAGCTGGATTGGCGGCTTACCCGCACAATGGTGTCATCCGTAACACCCGGCAGCGTGACGCCCAATTCGGACCATTTGGTGACCTTGCCACTTTCAGCGTAGATGGCCGCAAGTTGCTCTTGGGTGATTTCATTCAGGGGGTTGTCTTTATGCACATAAATGGCCAGCGCGTCATATCCCACAATGAACTCTTTCGGTTCCTTGCCGGTATTCTTCTTGGCCTGTTCGATTTCCTCCTTCTTCATGTTGCGGCTGGCGTTGGCGATATCCACCGTGCCTTTCACGAGCGCGGCAATCCCGACGCCGGAACCACCGCCGGAAACCTCGACATTCACTCCGGGGGCAACTTTTTTGTACTCCTCGGCCCAGACTTGGGCGACGTTCACCATCGTGTCCGAGCCTTTGTTCTGGATGGTTACCTGCGTTTGCGAGTTTTCACTCTTTTTGCATCCAGTAGAGAGGATCGCGGCGGCCAGGATGGCCGTGCCCAGCGTGGTGGTCATTTTTATGTTCATAGTATTTATTGTATTTTTTTATCTGTTTTTTGAGGATTCAATTTCGCTGCCCAGAATGGCTTGCATCAAGTCCCGGATATGAACACCCAAATATTTATAGGCGTTCTCCAAGGCGGCGCGTTTTATCGTCTCGGTTTCTCCGGCGACCGGGGTGGCTGGCTGCCAATCGAACACCAGGGTTTTTCGGGATACCGCGCCCAGCGACCGGGTCAGTTGCCGATCAAAGACCACCACGACTTGGTAGTGTTCCAAATTGGGGATGTGTTCCAGCGTTTTCGATTGCTGCCGGGAAAGATCCACACCTTTTTCCTTCATGTACTCGATGGCGACCGGATCTATTGCCGCAGTTTTCAATCCCGCGCTGCTGAAAATGAATTTTTCATTCGCCAGACTGTTGCCCAATGCCTCGGCCATCTGGCTGTAGCACGAATTGGTTTCCTCGACGAACAGCACCCGGAATTGATCGGTTCCCTTATGCTTGGCATATTCGCCGGTGCAAAGATAAAGAACCTCTTCGCAGACGTTGTTGGCTTGGTCGGATACTCGTTCCAAACGGCGGGCAATCATCATTAGCGGATTCAGCGCTTCAAACGGCAGCTTCCCTTCGCGATAGAGGTTCACCAGGTCCCGGTTCAGGCTGCTCTTAAGCTTGTCCACCAGTTCCTCGGTTTCCATGGTTTTCCGCGCCAGCTCTGCATTCTGATCCACAAAGGCCGTGATGGAATCATGCAACATTTTGCCGGATAAGTTCCCCATCTCCACATACCGTTCGGTCGGCACCGTGATGTCCAGGGCCAGCAGTTTAAGCGTTTGCCGGGCAACGCTCTCCGCGTAATCGCCCACCCGTTCGAGTTCGAGATTGATTTTGATCGCCGCATACGCAAATCGCAGCAGGGAGGCCACGGGTTGCTGGCGCACCAGAAATTCCAGGCAGAGGCGGTCTATCTCCTTTTCCAGTTCGTCAATATACTGGTCGCGCAGGATGACTGAATACGCGAGCTGGTTGTTCCGTGTAACCAAGGCTTGCACGGCGGTGTCCAACGCCCGTTCCCCTAGCTGGCTCATTTCCTTGAGCCGCTCACGCAGCCGGTTCACCTCGCGTTGCAGCGAGGCTTCCAAGTGCGGCGTGGCGAGTTCGGCGCCCGCCGGCATGCCATGCAATGGCCTGTCATTTGTTACATTCATTAGACAAAATGATTTCAAACCCATTTCATTTTTGCAAGGCCGGATGACGAATAAATGGCGAAATTGTTACAATCGTGCAACATTATTGAATTGCATCGCGTGATTGACGTTGGTTCCCGTTTCTGCGCACCATCAGCCAACATTTAACCGGAGCATATTTATGATACTGATGGGCATTGGCGATGAAGCGGGCGCAAACCTCGATCTGCAAATCAAGGCCACCACCGCGCTGGGCTGGAAACATATTGAAATGCGGGGCGTCGAAGTTCCCGGCTTTCCCAAGGCGAACTTTCATGACCTGCCGGAGGCGGCCTTCGATCACACCGTCAACAAGCTGCAAGGCGCTGGCATCTCCGTCTATTGTTTCGGCTCCACCATCATGAACTGGGCGAAAACCGTCGAAACGCCGTTCGACGTCACCCTCGCCGAGGTCCGCCGCGCCATCCCCCGCATGCAGCGCCTCAACACCAAATTCGTGCGCATCATGAGTTTCAAGCCCAAGGATACGGAAACGCAGATTCCGCCGGTGGTATTCGACCGGGTGCGCGAGGTCACTAAAATGTTTCTCGATGCCGGCCTCCAACCGGTGCATGAGAACTGCATGAATTATGGTGGCATGAGTGCCAGGCACGCGCTGGAATTACTGGACAAGGTGCCAGGGCTCAAGTGGGTCTTTGATACCGCCAACCCCGTCTTCAATCCCGACCGCGTCAAGCCACAACCCTGGCCGCGCCAGGATGCCTGGGAATTCTGGACCCAGGTACGCGATCACGTGGCGCATATCCACATCAAGGATGCCACTTGGAACCCGGCGAAAAATGATGCCGACTACAATTGGCCGGGCGAAGGGCAGGGTTACGTGCGTCCGATTCTCAAGGACGCGTTTCAACGCGGTTACCGGGCAGGCGTCTCCATTGAGCCGCACTTGGCTGTGGTATTTCACGATGCCAACAGCAAGGCCTCCGATGACGTCACCTATACCAGCTTCGTGGAATACGGCCAACGCCTGGGAAAATTGATCGGCGAGGTCAAGGTCGGCTGAGCCGCCGCGCCCCACACCGCTCGGAGGCTGGCGACCACCGGCCCGGAATGGTATTCTCTCGTGGTGGTTCGGCCACCCGCCCCGTTTACACCACCGGTTCCCAGCCGGGTTCGTATTCGCGGCGCCAGAGTTTCATGGCCTCGGGGTCGCCGACTACGTGGCCGTTGGTGGCGTCACAATTCAGCGTGCGGCCAACGCGCAAAGCCATGTTGCCCACGTGCAGCATCCCCACGCTCTTATGCGCCTCGGCAATCGGGGAATTCAGTGGTTTGCCATCGCGGATGGCCTCGATGAAGTTGACAAAGTGCATTTTGTCCAACTCCATGCCGGTGGCGCTAAGGACGTTGGTGCCATCGTTGGCCACTTGCTCTTTGGCTTCTTTGACAATCTTCTTTTTCTTGTCAAAGACCGTGTAATTATTGCTGTCCAGCAGGGCCGTGCCTTCCGTGCCGTAGATCAGCACGCCGCGCGAAAGTTTTTCGATGGGATAATCATTGCAACTCCGGCCTTCCCACGAGATGGTTTTGCCGGCGGCATAATCCCAGGCAATCGTTTGGGTGTCCGGGGTTTCCCAATCATCCTGATAATGATAACGACCACCGTTGGAACTGACGCGCGTGGGCCAATCCACGCCCAACGCCCAACGGCAGACATCCACCTCGTGCGTGCCATTGTTCAAGGCTTCCCCCGTGCCCCAATGCCAAAACCAATGCCAGTTGTAGTGAACCAAGTTACTGCGATACGGACGCCGTGGGGCCGGACCTTGCCACAGTTCATAATCCAGCCAGGCGGGCACCGGTTCCACTTTGCCGTTCCCGATGGAGGGGCGCTTGTTCATGTACCAGGCCCGGGCGAAATAGGCTTTGCCAATCAGTCCATTATGAATCTCCTGTATCACTTGCTGGATGTTTGGGAAAGACCGGCGTTGGTTGCCCATTTGCAGCACGCCTTTATACTTCTCCACCGCGCGGACGAGCAGTTCCCCTTCATACGGATTGTGTCCGCACGGTTTTTCCACATAGACATGTTTGCCGGCGGCCAAACCCATGATGGCCATCGGCGCGTGCCAGTGATCCGGCGTGGCGATGGTGATGGCGTCCAGCGATTTATCTTCCAGCGCTTGGCGAATGTCTTTGACGCCTTTGGGTTCCTGCCGTTGCTTTTTTAACGTGGTCTTGATCCCGACGGCAATCGCCCGCTCATCCACGTCGCAGATATGGGAAACCTCCACGCCGGGGATGCTGGTCAGGCACTCGAGGTGCGCCAAGCCCCGGCTGGTGGTGCCCGCAACGGCGACCCGAATGAGGTCGTTGGGGTTGCGCCGGGAAACGATGGCCGGTGCGCCCAGCAGCGCGCTGGCACTGACCGCAACTCCAGCCAGCGCGGTTTGTTTAAGAAAACTGCGGCGATTGATGGTCTCGTTCATAATCTTGCGTTCATTCATTGTGTGCGTTCTCCAAGAGTTTAGTGGTTAATCCGAAGCGGTCAAGTGTTTCAAAGCGCCACTTGGCGCCGGTTCAAAATTAACTTCCCTTCATCCGTTCCCTCCGCCATACTGTCCGAGGATAATGGCAAACACAAAAAATGACCTACGGTACCAGCGCCGCAAACGCCAGTTGGCGACGGTGGTGTTATTGGTTGGGTTGGCCTTGGTTTTTCTGGGGGCGATGGAAGTGGTGGCCCGGTTGATGGGGCGCCAGCCATATCAGGCCTTTCCCGCTAAAATCTCCGTCGAGCCCGGCAGCCAGCTTTTCCGGACGCATCCCAAGCTTGGTTATACCCATCTACCCGGAAAGTTTACCGTCAACTTGCCCAGTGGACATTCCTTCGCGGTGACCCATTTGACCAATACGCTGCGCGCCACCCACCCGGCGGATTGGCCATTGGTGAATCGCCCGGCCATCTGGGTGATGGGGGGATCGTACGTCTATGGCTGGTCGCTGAATGACGCGGAGACGATGCCCTGGCAGTTACAGCAGCGCTTGGCCGGGTATGAAGTCCACAATTTTGGTATCAACGGTTATGGTACGCTGCATTCGCTCCTGCAATTTCGTGAATTTCTTCCGCAAATGCCCAAGCCGGCTTGCGTGGTGGTGGACTACGCCTATTTCGACGATGAATGCAATACGTTGTTGCGTCAGCGTTGCAAGGAGGTGGCGATTTACAGCACGCTGGGGCCAACCACGCAACCATGGGCACGGCTGAACAAGGCGGGGGCGGTGGATATTTTCCTGACGCCGCAGGAATATCAGCCCTGGCCAGGGCAAGGGCGTTCCGCGCTAATCAACGTTTTTGAAGATCGTTACTGCCAGTGGGAGGACCGCTGGGTGCATAGCCAGTGGGTCAGCGTGGCCCTGCTGAAACAATTCGCTGCCGAATGCAAAAAACAAGGCATCAAATTTGTGGTCGCGGGCATCACGCCCGGCCACGACAACGGGGTGGTACTCCGGGCGTGTGCGATGGCCCAGATTCACACCGTGGATATTTCCGTAAACCTTTCTGCGGCGGGTAGCCGCAATGTGCCGCACAGCGATCATCCCAGCGCGCGCACCCAAGCGGAATACGCGCGCAAACTCGGCGATTACCTGTGTGCTGAGGTATTCAAAGCCCAACCGTGAAACGCAGATGGGCACCGGCAGCCGCATGAAAACGATTCCAGCCATCGTATTGGCTTGGATGTTACTCGGGATCCAGGCGGCGGAGGTGTGCGCCAACGATTACTATAAAAACCCGCAGGCCAGGAAGGTGGCGGATGCCATTCTGGATGCTTATGGCGGCGTGGGGAATATTCTAAAAACCACCCGTTTAAAGACGGTCATCAGCCTGGTGCGTGGCACCAACCAGGCGCAGATGGTCTGCTACCAAACCAAAGACAAACTCCGCCTGGACAGCGATCCCCCGGCGACCCCCAGCCAGATTTGGGACGGCACCCAAGCCGTACTCGTGGAAAACGGGGTGGCGAAGCCCGCGCCGGAGGCCGTCAAAACACAACTTGTCCGGTTGCAAACCGAAGGCGTGGGCCAGCAGGATTTAGTGCGTCGTTTTTTGAACGAAAGAAACTGGTTGAAATACCAAGGCCTGGCGGCCTACGACCATCGTCCCCATTACCTGTTTGAATCCCATAACGCCCAAGGCGCGGTCGTCCGCCATTATTTTGATCAGCAGACCGCGCTCGAACGCGTGGAGGTGACCTTGGGGAAGGCCGGCGTGGAAAGTCGTGAATTCGTGGCGCACACCAGGTTTAAGGACGTGCTCTATCCGTCCAGAATCGTGTTGCGCGACAGCCAGGCCCGGGTGACCGGCCAGATGGAAATTCTGAAACTATCCGACGATTTTGACGATTCAGTTTTTACTCCGGGAACCGGGAAATAGCGGCGAACGAACCCCAACCGCCCCGCTTGAAATAGCGGGCCGGCCAAGCCGTTAAACCAAACTGGTGGGAGCAGGGTTATACGCGGGCAGAGTTGGTTTGGAGGCCACGCCACTATTCAGGCTGGTGCCCAAACCAGCCACTGAGGCAAACACAATCAAATCCCCGGTCAGCGACCCAAAGATGGTCAGAAAGAAGACGAATTTGCTGAGAAAAAAGGCGAACAAAAACGCGTTGATGTTTTTGATGTCCGGATCGCCATACTTAAAGTTCCGGTATAGCATCCACAGGGAGGCGCCACTGAACCAAAGGAAGGTGAAGGCACCAAATATTCCGAGGGGAATGAGCACGGACAGCGGCCCATTATGAAAATCGCCGTTGACTAGCGAAATCTCGTAGCCACTGGCAAAACCGCGTTTCGCCGACTCTTGCATCAGGTATTGTTCCGTTGGGTCAATCCCGAAACCTTTGCCAATGATCATGTATTGCGGCACTTGTGGCCATAATAATTTCCACATGTTCAACCGCCAGTCTTTGGAATCCTCAGCGTCCCACTTCGCCTCCGGGAGCACCTCCAAGCCCGGGACCACCGTCAAAGTTCGTTGCATGGCCAGCGGCAATTTGGTGGCGTTGGGAACGATAAAAATCGCCCCGACGGTCAGGGTTAAAATTAACATGGGAAAAACAGCTTTCCGGTGCAACCCGCCAATGAAAAATAAAATGCTTAGAATCAGCGTCAGAAAGACCAGCGTGCCGCGAAATCCGCCGGTAAGCGAGAGCCCCAGGGCGAGGAGGAACAACATCAGGCGCCAGGGTTTCTTGATATCCAGCACCCCTTCAATTCCACAGAAAACCAGGAGCAGAAAGATACTATTTACCCCGAAGGCCATGATCCCGCTCCAACGCACAATGCCGCCTGCCACATTTTGCTCCGCCGCCACTTGAAAACCAATGGAATCGGCCGAGAGAAAGGAGAACACCCAGTAGAATGAGGGTCCCAAAAGGTACGCAATATTTGCGATAAACGAAGCGGCGGCGGGCACCAGCCAGAGGCACATATACAAAAGCGCCTTGTCTTTTGGGATGGCTTTGCTGGCCAGCACAAAATAGATGAATACGGCCGCAAACGCGTAGTAATATCGTTTGCCCCCCATCACCGCGCTTCCGGTCACCCGGAAACCCAATCCGCCAGTCAACTGTGACGTAACCATCGTTACAATGATGAAAAAGACCAACGCCCAGGAGATGGCCGGCACATGCAAAGAGGTGGGCAATTTGACCAGCGAACGATTTAAGAACGTAATCACCACGCCGCAGATCGCCATGACCATCCATAGGTTTAACTGGCCGGGCAAAAAATTAAACACGACGGGCGTGGAGAGGCTGACCACCAACAACGGATGATAATGACGGATCATAACCGGCAACGCCATTACGCCAACGAGCCCGGAAAGCAGCAGAATGCTGCCATAGGAGTCTGGATTGGCCAAAGTATAGCCGACCACGAGCGACACACTAATCACCACCAGGATGATTAGCACGCGCTTGGGCAAAGTGAACGAAGCAAGCATGACGCCTTAAAATACCGGCCGCCGGGTGGATAATACCAATACCCGTGCGCTCCGCCGGCCTGCTTCAGGGCGGGGCGGCGCTGGCTCCAGCAACGGGATTATGGCTTGGCGCCACGGTTTGCCACCGGCCAGCATGGGCATAAAAACACCCATCACCGGTGGTTGCGCCAAGCAACCCGGCAACTCATTCGACTTTATCATAAACGACAACCCAAAGTGTACTGTGGCAACGCCAAAGCGCAAGCGTTCGTTAAATCATTTTTTGTTTGAACACTGTACCCGCAATCGGTGTCCTACTCCCATGCGTCGCTTGAAGCCAGTGTTCATGGTGTGCTGGGCCGCCCTGTGGCTGGTCGGTGCGATGCATTGTCCAATGGAGGCGCTGGGCCTGCTGCCCAACGATTTCTGCTGCTGCACCTCTCCCAGTGCGCTGGCGGATTCCAACGGACCGGCGAAGTCAGGTTGTTCGCATGAGGCGTCCGCCCTCCAGTTGGGCACCCGTCCCGGGGAAACACCGCCGCTGTTGCTGCCAGCCACCCTAGTTGAGCCCGGTTTCCCGGTCTTGATGCGGCCAACAGCGCTGCTGGTCATCAAACTGGCGAACCCAGCGAATGCGCCTGCTTGGCGGTCGCAAAACTGGCAATTTCGCTGGCGAACCGCGCTGGCTCCGCGCGCGCCATCCCCCCTCGCCTAGCTCCGTCTGCGTGCCCGTCCATTTTGCCTGACGAATTACCCCTGGTGTAATCCGTTCCCAAGTTGGGCTGGTCTTCAGCCGGTGTCTCATTTCCCGTTTGGTTTTCCGCCTTTGGTGGCCACCAACCTGATTCGATTACCCATTAACCAAGAACTTTTGAACCCGATTTATGAAATGCCCAATCTGCACCGATACCGACCTGGTCATGACCGAACGACAAGGGGTGGAAATTGATTACTGTCCGAAATGCCGCGGCGTCTGGCTGGACCGCGGAGAATTGGACAAGATCATCGAACGCTCACTGCCCAGCCAAACGGCCCAACCGGGGGCCGTGCCGCCGTCAGCCGCCCTGTATGGCGCCGGATATCCGCCCGTCCATCATGGCGACCATCACGGTCACCATGGCTACTACCGAAAGAAATCGTGGCTGGGAGAGTTATTCGATTAACCGCATAAATCAAGGAAGCCCTAAATGGCAACGCCTTCCACTCCGGCAAGAAACCGTCCCCTAACGCGACGAAGCTGACGAACCCCAAACTTGGTTTACGCACCCTCACTAAATGAGCCACCATGTCTACCTTCCGCCGGAAATGGACGAGGCCGTCCGCGCGTTTATCCGAAAACACAAACGCGGGCTGCGCTGGGGATGCCTGGCGGCCGCACTGCTGGCCTTGCTGCTGGGCGGCGTGTCCGTCTGGGCCCTTTATCGTGGCGCCGGTCGCGTGAAGGACTGGATGGTGGGGAAAGCGCCACCCATCCGGTTGCCAGTCCAGTGGGAAAAAAAACTTGGTGACACCGCCTTGGCGCAACTGCGCGGCCAGTTTCGCTTCGTCACCAACCCGCAGGTGATTGATCCCCTTAACCGCCTTGCTGCCCCGTTGTTTGCCGGGCTCACCAACTCCGCCGACCGGTTCACCCTGTTCGTCACCGAGTCGAAGGAGGTCAACGCGCTCGCGCTGCCCGGCGGCTACATCGCATTCCATCGCGGATTGCTCGAGCGGGCGCGAACGGCGGAGGAAATCCAAGGCGTGCTGGCCCATGAAATGGCCCATGTGGAGTTGCGGCATGGCGTGTTGCAGTTGGCGCAAAACCTTGGCCTGGACCTGGTCATCCAACAACTTCAGGGCGGCGAGAACGGGATGCTTGACGCGCTCCTCCGCAACAGCGGCCAGTTGCTCGGCCTGAAGTTCAGCCGTGACCATGAGCGCGCCGCCGATGACCGGGGCTGGGTTTTGTTGGAACAGACCGGGATTAATCCCCAAGGCATGGCGGACTTCTTTGCCGGACTGAACGCGGCAAGGGAAGGGGTCGCCGCTCCGCCGAGCCCGTTACTGAGCACCCACCCAGCGCCCCAGGAACGCCTGGACCGGCTGCGCCAGAAGGCGGCGGCGCTGGGACCGCGCGAGTTCCGGTCCTTCACCCAGGAATTCAAGGCCCTGCAAACCGGCCTGGGCATCACCCTGGAGCGGCCATGATGGGCCGATGGCGGTGGAAAACTTAATTTGGATTTAAAACATGAAATCAGCAACCCACACTCAATTCAGCGCGGCATTGGAAGTTCCGTGTCTGGTCCAGGCCGCGGCCAATGAACTGGCAAAAAATCAATCCGTGGAGGCCATCGCCATCAAGGCGGTGGAGGGCAAAATCTCCGTCGCCACCCTTGGTCGGTCGGCCGATCCCGGGGTCGCCGAGCGCATCCAGCAATCGCTGGCCGGGGTTCAGGATGCCCACTCGCCGCCCCGCTGCCGGCTCCTCCAGGCAGAGCCGGGGTGCGCGCCCTGTGAGCATTCCATGGAGCCGATTCGTCAACAGGGCTTCGCTGTAACGGAAACCGCCGGTGCGGTCACCGTGGCGCGTGTCCGCTGTCCCACCGCGCCGAAGCTCTGGCGTTGGCGCGACTTTCCGCTGCCAAAAATTGTGCCCCGCCAAGTCAGTCTTCCCGAGGAAGAATCCGAGCTGGACGAATGGAAAGCCCAGGCGGTGGCGGCGGGATTATGCGCCGGCTTCGGTCTGGCGGCTTACTTCGCACCGCCATCGTGGTGGTCGGTGCCGTTGTTCATGCTGGCGTTTTTTGCGGGTGGCTGGTTCGCCGCCCGCGAAGCCTTTGCCCGGCTCCGTACTTGGACGCTGGATGTCCACTTTCTCATGCTTGCGGTGGCGGCGGGCAGCGCGGCGGTGGGCGCTTGGGCAGAAGGGGCCATGCTGCTCTTCCTGTTTTCAACCTCGGGGGCCTTGGAGCAGTACGCCATGGGGCGGACCCAGCGGGAAATCCGCTCCCTCTTTCGCACGGCGCCCAAGGTGGCCACGCTCGTGGATGCCGAGGGTCAGGAGCGCGAAGTCGCGGTGGACGAACTGCGAACCGGGCAGCGGCTGTTGGTCAAACCGGGCGCGCAATTTCCGGTGGACGCTGAAATTGTCAAAGGTAAAACCGCCAGTGATGAATCCAATCTCACCGGCGAAGCGACGCCGGTGGAGAAAACGCTGGGCGACACCGTGCTCGCGGGCACCATCAATCTCTGGGGCGTTGTGGAAATCCTGGTCCTCCGGCCGGCCCAGGAAAGTTCGCTGCACAAAGTCATCCGGCTCATTCATGAGGCCCAGCATCTCAAAGCCCCGGCTCAGCGGTTCACGGACAAATTCGGCACCGGTTACACCTACGCCATCCTCGGGCTGGCGCTGGGAATGTTCTTTTTCTGGTGGCTGGTGATGAATTTGCCGCCGTTCACTTCCACGGATACGGTCCGCAGCGCGTTTTACCGCGCCATGACCCTGCTCGTCGTCGCCTCGCCGTGTGCGCTGGTGCTCTCCATACCCTCGGCGGTGCTGGCGGCCATCGCCTGGGGGGCCAAGCGCGGCATCCTCTTTCGCGGGGGCGCGGCGGTGGAAAAACTTTCCGAAGTCAGCGTGGTGGCCCTCGATAAAACCGGCACACTCACGACGGGCGAACTGCAGGTGGAAACCGTGGAAAGTTTCCCGCCGGGACGCGAGGCCGAAATCGCCCGGCTGGCTTTTTCCATCGAACGCCTCTCCACGCATCCGCTGGCCCGGGCCATTACCCGGCATGGCAAACAGCAGCGTTTGGTTCCGGTTGAATTCGATCACTTCGAGTCGGTGACGGGCCTGGGCATCCAAGCCGATCTTGGCCCACGGAAAATCTTCCTGGGGCGCCGTGAGTGGCTGGCGGAGGTTTTGAAACAGGATTCCCGTTGGGCCGTGTTGACCGAGAGCGTCACCACCGCCCAACCGGGCCTCTCCGAAGTGTGGGTGGGCGATGGCGATTTGCTCGGCCGGCTGCTGCTGCGTGACGACATCCGTCCGCAGTCCGGCCCGGTGCTCGAAACGTTGCGAAAGTTGGGCGTGCATTGCGTCGTCTTGACCGGCGACCGGCCCGCCTCGGCCCAGGCCTTGCAGCGCAAGCTTGGTTTGTCCGATGTCCGCGCCGAACTGAAACCGGAACAGAAGGTGGAAGCGATTCGCGGTTTCATGGCCGAGGGCAAACGGGTGGCCATGGTGGGCGATGGGGTAAATGACGCACCCAGTCTGGCGGTTGCCCATGTGGGCGTGGCGATGGGGGCGCGCGGCGCGGATGCCGCCCTGGAGCAGGCGAAAATCGTGCTGATGCACGACCGGTTGGAAAACTTCGTGGCCGCGTTTCGGCTGAGCCAGAACGCCCGGCGGGTCATCCGCCAAAACCTGTTCGTCTCGCTCGGAACGGTGGCTGTGCTCGTCGGCTTCGCCATCTTTGGGAAAATCCCGCTCACCGTTGGCGTGCTGGGCCATGAAGGGAGCACGGTGATCGTCGTCCTGAACAGTCTCCGGTTGCTGTTTATGAAGGTGGAAACAACCCCGCTGACAACCAGCAAACCAGCGGAAAATGAAGTATGAACACAACCTTCCATAAAGAATCCACACCCCGCGGCGGGTTTGCCTCTGGCACGTTCCTCATTTGGGATCTCCCCACCCGTCTGTTTCACTGGCTGCTCACCGCAGGCTTCATCGCCGCCGCCCTGCTGGCGTTCTTGAGCGGTGAAAAAAGCCGCCTGTTCCCTTACCACGCCGTTATCGGGCTTGCGCTCACGCTGTTGGTGGTGCTCCGCATGATCTGGGGGCTCATGGGCACACGGTACGCCCGCTTCACCGCCTTTCTCTTCGGACCGCGCGCCGTCCTGGTTTACCTGAAGGAAGCCTTCACCGGTGGCGGCTTGCGGCACCTCGGGCATACCCCGGGTTCCGCCTATGCCATCTTCGCGATGCTCGCGCTGATGCTGGGGATCTCCATCACCGGGATCCTGTTGTCCCGAGGACACGAGGCATTCAAAGAGGCTCACGAAGTGATGTCCTTCGCCATGATTGCGGTCGTTGTGGCTCACGTGATCGGCGTGGCCTTCCACTCGATCCGCCACCGCGAGAACATCACCCTGAGCATGGTCAACGGGCGGAAGGTGTGTGACCCCGCGCACGGGATCGCGGCGGCCCGTCCCATTGTCGCTATTGTATTCCTCGGGTTGCTCAGCGCATGGACGTTCGGGGTGGTGAAAAACTACGACGCAACCACCAAAACCACCACGCTCCCGCTCTTCGGCGCCAGCCTGCAGCTTGGCGAAAGCGGAACCACTGGGAAGCAAGGGAAACATCCAGGCGGGCACGAGCGAAAGCAGGACCACGATTGACCGCATTAATTGCTTCACAGGATGGAACCACCATCCTAGCATTAGCTCATGCGATTCTTGCATCTAAAATTGCTCTGCCCGCTCATGGTAGTCATCGGTTTGGCTGCCGGCAGCGGCATCGCCGCTACCGCCAATTTCGATCACGCAAAGCCGGGCGAATTTCCCGCCGGCTGGATGGCTTGGCTCGCCGGTGCGGGTGAGTCGAAATGGTCGGTGCAGCAGGATGACACCGCTCCCAGCCGCCCCAACGTGCTCAAACAATCCGGCTGGACGCCTAAACCCAGTTTCCCGCTCTGCGTCAACACCAACGCCACGCTCCAAGACGGTTTCGTAGAGGTGAAGTTCAAGCCTGTGAGCGGCACCAACGACCAGGCCGCCGGGCTGGTTTGGCGTTGCCAGGACGCGGAGAATTACTACGTGGCGCGTGCCAACGCGCTGGAAGACAATGTCGTGCTGTACAAAGTCGCGCAGGGGCGGCGCAAGGCCCTCGACATCGTGGGCCGAACCGGCGGCTATGGCGTGAATGCAAAGGTGCCAGCGCAAACCTGGAGCACGCTGCGCGTTCATTTCGCTGGAAACCGCTTCACGGTCCTTTTGAATGGCAAGGAACTCTTTGCGGTTGAGGACGCCACTTTCCCAAACGTCGGCCTGGTGGGCCTCTGGACCAAGGCCGACAGCGTTGTCCTCTTTGATGATTTCCAGTATGGGGAAGCTCCCCGATAACGGGTTGCTTCCGATCACACATGCTTATGGAAAAACACTCCCCATGAAAAGAAACATCCTGACCAAGCCAATGCCCTTTTTGGCTTTTGCCCTCATGCTCGGCCTGTGCGTCGGTTGGGCCGGCTGCGGCAAGCGCCCGACTCCGCCACCAGCGGCGACCAAGCTGCGGGTGCTCTGTGGCAGTTCCATGGCCGCGCCCGTGCAGGAACTCGTCAAGCAATTCGCCGCCGCCCATCCGGCGCAACCCGAGTTGGACCTGGGCGGTTCGGAGACCCTGTTGCCAAAAATTCTCGCGGGAACGCGCGCCGACCTCTTCGTCTGTCATGACCCGTTCGAGGAAAAACTGAAAGCCGCGGGGCGGTGGACCAACACAGTGGTGGTGGGCTACCTTGAACCGGTGCTGGCGGTTCGCCCCGGCAATCCCAAAGGCATTCGCGGTCTCGCTGATCTGGCCAAACCGGGCCTGAAAATCGGCCTCGGCGATCCGCGCTACTCCACCTGTGGCGAATTGTTCGTCAACGCGCTCCGCGCGCGGGGGCTTCAGGACCGAGTGCTGGCCAATGTCATGCTTCAAGCGCGCAGTCATGCCGAGGTGGCCAATGGTTTGGTGGTTGGACCGCTGGATGCGGTGGTGGTGTGGAACTTTGTCGTCGGCTTGTATCCGGGCAAACTGGAAGTCGTCCCGACCGGTATCACGTATCCGGCCACCCGCGTCACCGTGATTGGGTTGACGAGTAGTGATAATCCCGCACTTCGCGACGCCTTCCTCGCTTGGTGCCGGCAGTCCATGGTTCAGGAAACGTTTCGCCGTTACGGTTATACACGCGAAAAGGAGTAACGCTCTCTTAATCACCAGTGTACCTTTTCAACCAAAGATAAACATGAAAACCACCCTGACCGTTCTCATCACCACCGCGCTCTATGCCACCCTCCGCTATAACATCTTCAAAGGCGTCGCCTGGAGTGAATGGCCGGTGTACGTGCTGAACAAGGTGTTCGCGCTCTCCGCCCTCTTGCTCCTCATGCTTTACGCCCTCCAAGCCCGCCGCAACCAGGACGCAACCGCCGAACGATTGCTGCCTGCGGCCTGGCTGCTCATGCTGCTCCATGCAGGGCTTTCGCTCGTCATCCTGACGCCCTCCTATTACCCGAAATATTTCCAGGTCGGCAAACTCACCTGGCAGGGCGCGTGGTCCATGATGCTGGGCGTGGCGGCGGCCGTGTGGCTGCACCAGGTTTGCCGGGCCTGCGGACTCAAGCAAGCCAAGGGCCTACTCATGAAAATGGGCGTCCTCGCCTTCCTCTCCGGGGTGCATGCCATGCTGCTTGGCTACGCCGGTTGGTTTCAACCTTCGACGTGGCCGGGGCACCTGATTCCCATCACCCTCATCTCGTTCGCGGCGGGCGCGGTGGCGCTGGCCGCCGCCCTCTGGCCGCAAAACAAAACCCGCCCGGCGGTGGTTTGCTGATCCCGGACCATTTTCAATATGGGATGTATTCCCAACTGTTTTGCCTCGGTCCTTTTGGCGGAACTCTACGCCAAGGGCTCGCTCAGCTTTGGCGCCCTGGTGTCTGGTTTGTGCGCGGGCGGTGGACTCGGCATGCGGTCCTGTTCAAGGAGAACCCGTCTTTCAAAGACACGCTGCGCCTTATCGGGCTGCTGCTGGCGATCAGCATTGTGTCCGGCATTATCATACAGATTACCGGATTTCTCTGAGGAAAGTGGGGCTGGACGCCGAAACCGCGGAGCGGTAGGGTACGTGTGTTAAAAGAAAATAAACGAACGAATAAAAATAACGGATCAAATTTTTTATGAAACCGGGAAAACCAATGATTAAAATGTGTTATGCGGTCCAACCAATGGGGGCCACTTCTCCCAACCTCACGCCATGAAGAGTCTGCTCGCCATGATCGTTGGTGGCAAGGTCCTCGCCACCTTTCTGTTGTTCGCGGCCGCCGCCGTTCTGGTGCTGGTCGTGATTCCGGTCGGGTTGGGCATTTTCTCCCTTGAACTGGAGCGCCTCAAACGTGGGTTGCGTCGCGCGTTGGCATTCTTGTCGCACGCTAAGCCACGATGAAATTCCCTCGCCATTTGCTGGATAATAACCGCACCTGGGCCAACCGGATTCGAACCGAAGATCCAGCGTTCTTTCAGAACCTGTCCCGCCAGCAGGCACCGCAGTATTTTTGGATTGGCTGTAGCGACAGCCGTGTGCCGGCCAACCAAATCACCGGGTTGCTGCCCGGCGAGATGTTCGTTCATCGCAACGTCGCCAATGTGGTTCCGCCGGCTGATCTCAATTGCCTTTCGGCCTTGCAATTTGCCGTGGACGTACTCCAAGTACGGCACGTCATTGTGTGCGGCCACTACGGTTGCGCGGGCGTGCGAGCCGTGTTGAATGGCGACCGGCTTGGGTTGGTGGATAACTGGCTTCAGAACGTGGCGGACGTACGCCAAAAGCACGCGTCGCAATTGGATGCCTTGACGGAGGCGGGGCGGCAATTTGACCGGCTTTGCGAACTTAATGTCATTGAGCAGGTGGCTAACGTATGCGCAACTACCAGTGTTCAGGACGCCTGGGCACGCGGGCAACCGCTGGCCGTGATCGGGTGGATTTACGCCGTAAGCGATGGCCTGTTGCGTGACCTCGGCCTGTGCATCACTGGCCGTCAAGAGCTTATGCCCGCCTACCAATCAGCAATTGGCGGACACCGGCTTCTGCCGCCCCAATCAGTGGCATCAGCGGCGCTGACCGATCGCCGGTAACTCCTGCCGGTCATTTCTCTTGTTGTCACCCTCTGCGAATATCAGGCATAATCGCTGCATGTCATCCTATCTATTTCGCGTTTGGGTCGTGGCCGGTTTGCTGATTACGGGCTTGCTTGCGACCGGATTACGAGCGGCCCCGCTGCCCGATCTGGCCATTCAACTCGGCACCAACAATCAAGGCGTCGGGCTTGAGGTTCCGTCCGAAGGCGATGGGGCGAATGTACCCATCGTAATCCAAGGGCACCCGGCGCGGCGCATCCAGGGCGGGCGCGCATTGTACCTTTACGTCAAAATCAAACATCCCGCATACACCAAGGGCCCGGTGGACGCTTATGTGACGGTGGAGTTTTTCGATGATACGCTGGGCAAGATCGGGTTGCAGTATGACAAGGAGGCCCCGGAACCAACGACCAGCACCAAATACACCGGCGCCGGGCAATCCGTCATCCTCACCGGGTCGGGGCAATGGCGTACGGGCTACTTTTTCCTGCCAGCGTTGCGGTTGGGGCATGGGCAGAATAACGGCGCGGATTTTCGGTTATCCTCCGGGGGGCTGGCGGTGCGGCGGATCGCGGTATCGCCGAATAAGCCCGCCGGGTTTGACCCGGATGCGCCGATAGATCCCGAGTCGTTGCGGCATCTGGCGGTGAAGCGTCCGGCGGGTATGGAGGTGACGTTTGGCAATGATGCTACCCCGGGTGAGGCGGCCCTGTTCAAGGCACTGACGGTTTCCAGCGTGGAGAGTTATGTGGATTGGGCGGGCGTAGAGCCGCGCGAGAACACCTGGGATTGGAGCAAGTGGGACAAGCAGGTGGCCACGTTGAAAGCGGCCGGGCTCAAGTGGGTGCCGTTTATTCTCGCCGGGCCGGCATACGCCACACCGCTGTGGTTTCAATCGGGGCCGGACTCGCAGTATTACCGCTGCCTGGAGCACGGCAAGGACAGCAAGGTCCAGAGTATTTTCAACTCGCGTTGGCGTCCGCACGTCGAACGGTTCATCAAGGCGCTGGCGGATCGCTACCGCGATGGCGGCGTGATTGAATCGTTGCTGCTGGGCATCACGGGGATTTATGGCGAAAGCATTTACCCCGCCGGGCCGGAGGGCGGCTGGACCGCCCGGCTGACCGGGGATTACCACAATCATCAGGGTTGGTGGGCCGGGGACGTCCATGCCAGCGCCGCGTTTCGCGAGGCCATGCGCAAACGGTATGGGAACATCGCGGCCTTGAACCAGGCGTGGAAAACCAGTCACCCCGCGTTTGACCAGGTGGCGACGTTCCTGCCGGACAAAGCACCCTCGGATCGGGCGCGTGCGGATTTCGTGGAATGGTACCAGGCAGCCATGACGGAGTGGTCCGTGTTCTGGGTGAAAACCACCCGCAAATATTTCCCGAAAACGGAAATCTACCTGTGTACCGGCGGGAATGGGGACCCGATCTTGGGCGCGGATTTCACCGCGCAGACCGCCGCCATCGCCGGCGAGGAGGCGGGGGTGCGCATCACCAACGAGGGCAGCGATTATGCGCACAATTTTGCCATCACGCGCGAGGTGGCCACGGCCACGCGCCTGTACAAGACCTTTTGTGGATTTGAGCCCGCCTCGCACGTGAGCGAGACCGGGGTGGTCGCCCGCATTTACAACGCCACCGCCTCCGGCGCGCGCCAGTTGCACTACTACGAGAACAACGTGTTGAGCACGCCGCTGGCCATGCAGAACTTCCGCACCAACGTCGGCTGGATCGTCCTCCGGCAACCTCGCTTGGACACGGCCATTTACGTGCCGCGTGAATCGTGGGCGCTGGAGCGTGTGTCACTGCAACGCTTTTACGAACTCGCGCCGTTCTTGCGCGATGTCACCGACCTGGATTTCCTGACGCGCCGTACCGTGAACGATGGCTTTTTACGCGGCTGTCGCATGCTGATCCTGCCGCCTTGCCCCGTGTTGGAACCCGATGTGGCGGAGAAAATCGCCGCCTGGGTACGGCAGGGAGGAACACTGGTGGCGATCACCAGCGGGGATGGGGAATTGGGTGCGCGCCTGTATGACTTGGAAACGTGGCGCAGTCAGCTATTTGTCGCCGCCCCGGCGATCCGCTCGGCCTTGTTGAAACCGGCACTCGCAGGAACCGCGCCAGCCCACTGGCAACTCGAATTGGGCCGGAACGATGATGGTCAATGGTTATTCGGCGACTGGCAGGGCCAGGAAATGGGGCGCGAATGGCAGCAAATTCCGGATGCCCGCAAGCGTTGGACGGGTTCGCGTCCGGGCGTGCTGCTGCCCACCGTGAGCGGTGCTGCCTACACCCTGCGGCTGGCGGCCTCGGTGCCGCGATACGTGACCGCCAAGGGACCGGTGCAGGTGTACGTGAACGGGCAACTGGTCGGCCAGATTGAGAAGGAGGGTCAAAAAGAGTTTACGTTTGCCGTGGGTGCGAGCGTGGTGGGCACCGAACCATTGGCCCGTTTGGAGTTGAGCCTGAACACGTGGAAACCCTCTGCGCTTGGGCAAGGCACGGACAATCGCGATCTCGGCATCGCAGTGCGCCAGATTTCCTGGGTGCGGGCGGGTGCGGAAACTCAGCCAGCGGGGAAAGCGCAGCTCAAGCAGGTGCTGGACCTGAATGGCTTGGCGGCCTTGACGCGCAAGGTGGGCAGTGGCCAAACGATTCTGCTTTCCGGCAGCGCGGGAGAGCGCGATCTGGTGGCGCGGGTGGTGGCACACTGCCTACCCAATTGCCCGGATGGCAAGGTGGATGGCCGATATAGGACGCTGACCGCGGAAGGCGAGTTGTGGTATGACGCCAAAGCAGGGAAAATCCAGAGCCGGTAACGGGTAGTGCATGAGCACAGCGGGTATGGATAGTCGGAACAACCGCCTGAAGGCGGAACTCCGCGCCTGAAATCAGTCGCGCGTCATGCTGCGCAGGTGGTCTTCCACTTTTTGACGCCAGACCTCGCGCTCCGTTTCCGGCAGGTCACGCGGGACACTAATGGGTTTGCCCACCTCGATATTGCAACAGGCAAAAGGCCATGGAATCTGGAAGCGGTCCCAACTTTTCGCCTGCCATTTCCAGTTCAAGTGATAGACCACTGGGATAATCGGCCGTCCGGTCAATTGCGCCAGCGCAATCACCCCTTCCTGCACATGATAACACGGCCCGCGCGGGCCGTCCGGGGTGACGGCCAGATCGAGGCCCTGTTTGGCATACGAGGTCATTTCCAGCAGCGCCTGCGGCCCGCGTCGGCTGCTCGACCCGCGCACCGGTTGCACGCGGAACAACTCCAGCACCCGCGCCAGCAGACCGCCATCCCGGGAGGCGCTGACAAGTGCGGCCATGCGGCGCTCCGGTTGCCGGCGTTGCACATAAATCCGGTACAGTTCCAGGCATAACCCCAGCCGGTTATGCCAGATGCAAAAGAGCAGCGGCTCCGGATGCGCGTCGGGATTGGTAAAACACTGACTGCGGTCATGGATGCGGAACCGGATGGTGAAACTCAGGCATTTGATGACCAGCCAGATCAGCCGCGCCGCCAGCCGCCCGTGCCATTTGGCTTGCTGCGGCACGATGATGCGGGCGGGGCGACGTTTGGTTTCGGTGGCGGGCGGTTGTTCCATGAGCGCGGATGCTGAATCGAAATTATTTCCCCTTTTTCAAACTCGCCCGCACCAGGTCTTCCACCGGGGCTTGCGGTCCCAGCAGTGCCTGCACGCCCCGCACCGTATCAAACGCCTCGGCCTGTTTGTAGCCCAGTTGCACCAGCGCAGCCACCGCGTCGGAGAGATGTTTATCGGTGGCGGAGAGGGTTCGCTGATCGCTGCTGGCCTCCCACGCGGCGGACGGCCCGACTTTGTCGCGCAGTTCCACCACGATGCGTTCGGCGGTCTTTTTGCCCACGCCGGAAATTTGCGAGAGCGCTTTGATATCGCTGTTGGCCACTGCGCCGCGAAAGGTGGTCACCGTCATGCCGCTCAGGACGCTGAGGGCCATCTTGGGACCTATCCCGCTGACGGTGTTGATGAGCAGCCGGAACAAATCCCGTTCCGCCGTGCTCATGAAGCCATACAGCAAATGGGCATCCTCGCGCACAACCAGGTGCGTGAGCAGTTTCACCTCGCTGCCCGGCGCGGGCAGCCGGTCGAATGACGACAGCGGGATCAGCACCTCATAACCCACGCCGTGGACGTCCACAGTCACCTGTGTGGGCAGGGACTCGACCAATTTACCGTGAAGGAAGGTAATCATAGTTTAAATTTGTTTCGGCGTGTTCAGGCTGAAACGCCCGGTTTCCTGCGCGTAGGTGAGCGCCAGCGCCAGCGCGTCGGCGGCATCGGGTGCCGGGAGCGCCTCCAGGCGCAGCAGCCGCTGCACCATTTTAGCGACGGCTAATTTCTGTGCCCCGCCATGCCCGACCATCGCCTGCTTCACTTTGCGCGTCGCCAGCTCATAGATTTCCAGCCCGGCTTCGGCCATGACCGCCATGCCCGCCCCCCGCGCCTCTCCCATCACGATGGCCGTCTTCAAATTCTGGGCAAAAAACAACCCCTCCACCGCACAGACCGTGGGATGATGCTGTTGAATGATGTCGCGCAGACGTTGCATGATCTGCAGTAGGCAGCGCGAATGCGGCCAGTCACTCGGGCAGGTGATGGTGCCGTGCGCCAAGGCCACAGGATGCGGCTGGCTCATCCGGACGACTCCATAGCCGGTCCCGCGTAACGACGGGTCCACGCCCAAGATCACTTGGTTGCTCGCCCGCGCGGGCATCCGGGCGGCTGGGGTGGCGGCGAGCACGGGCTCGGCCACGCGCCGCTTGCCGCTGACCCGCCGCTCCAGTTCTGCCAATTGTTTCGGGGTAATGGCCACGCCCCCAGTGTGCCAAACTGCCGCCATAAGCAAAGGATTTTTACGGAAGGAATTCCGCGCTCCATCAGGGCCGGCTTCCCACCAGCACGCATCGGAATCCGGCATTCGCTCCCCGCAGCGATTGCGTGCCGGGCGTGCGAGCGGCGGACAGGAGGTGGTTGGGGACGACGCTGTCCCAAGCACCCCCGCGCAAGACCCGGAAACCGCTTTGCCCGTCAAAAAAATCCTCACACCATTCACACACGTTGCCACTGAGGTCGTATAACCCGAATTGGTTGGTTTTGAAACTGCCTACCGGGGCGGTGGTCGCAAACCCATCGTCATAGCCTTTGATGATGGGCCAGTCGCTGAACTTACGTTTGGCGCTAACATCTGCGTAATTTCCCGCCCCATACGGCGGTGGCCAGCCAGTGCCCCACGGATAAACATCTTTCAATTTGCCATCCTTGTCCTTGGGCGTGGCACCCCGTTCGCGCTCGCCAAGGCCGATGGCATAACTCCACTCGGCGTCCGTGGGCAACCGGTATTCTTGCCCGGCCTCCAGGATGCCCTCGCGCGTTTCTTTTTCCGTAAGCCATCGGCAGAAGGCCTTGGCATCATCCCAACTCACCATCGTCACCGGATGGTTGGTGCCGTTGCTGACCAGCGTGCCTTCAAATTCCACCTTGCGCCAGGAATCATCCACGCCCGGCATGGCGCCGGCGTAGGCGCGATAATCCATGACCCGCGTTTCCCAGATGCAACCAATCACCTTGGTGCCCGGCACAGGCACGAACGCCATGCCCAGCGTGTTGGTCCATGAGCGGTTGGCTCTGGGGAAAGGGCTCGCGGCATCCAGTTCCCCTTTTAGCGCTTTGGCCATGGGATCAGCCACGTCCATTTGCGCCGCCGTCTCTGCCAGGCGATACGCCTCCGCCCATTGTTTCCGGGCTGCCGCCAGCCGCGCTTTTTCCAGCGTGCTGGCAAACAATGCCCGCTTTTCAAAACTGGCTTTCAGGTTCTTGGCCTCGGCGTGATCCGGCTGCAACTCGATCACCACGTTAATTTGTTTCAACGCCTCGGCCCACTGACCGGATTGCGCGGCCAATCGCGCCGCCGTCAGGGCTTTCTCCAACGCTTGTTTTACGCCCGCCGCCGTCTGGCGGCCCAAGTCCTCGGCGACCGTCTGGTTGGTCCATCCGGACGCACTGGCTTTTTGCAAGTGCCGACCCACCGCTTGGTAATCGCCTTGGGCCAGGGCGGCTTCCGCCGCCTTGACTGCGGAGGAATACGTAGTTTGTTTTTCGGTCCATTCAATCTCCTGGGCCAGGGTTCCGGTGTCGCGTCCGGGGGGTGCCTGCAATGTCTCTGCCCGGTGAAGTGCTTGGCGCGCCTCATTGAATTGGCCGGCTTTTAGCGCCTGCCGACAATCTGCGAGCGCGGCGTCAAATTTTGCGGTCCATTCGCTGGTGATATTGGCCACGACCGTTTTTGCATCGGCTCCGGTTTCCCCGCCCAATACCAGCGCGGCTCGCGCCCGCTGCATCGCCGCCTGATACCGGCCTTGTTGGAATGCCGTTTTGGCATCCGCCAGGGTTCGCTCATACTGGCCTTGTTTATCCCTCGAAACGATGGCGTTACTCAATTGCAGGGCCGCCTGGGGATTTTTCCATTGAAGTTGCAGCGCCTTTTGCACGGACACCATGGCCTTTGTATAATCAGTTTGCCCGAACTGTTTGTTTGCTTCGGCCAGACTGGTGTCGAAAGCGCTTTGTCGGCGCGTCATTTCCTCGATCTCCCCTTTGAATTTGGTCACGGCGGCGGTGTCCCGCCAGCGCAGCACACGCGCGCGCCCAAGCGTTCCCAGCGCCCGCTCAAAGTCATTGGCCTCATACTGGTTGCGCGCCTCGGCCATCAAGGCCGTGAACTTGCCTTTTTGCAGGGATTGATCCAGCCCATAACCCACCACCGCAAGCACCACGACCAAGGCCGTCATGCCGATGACGCGAAGCCGGGTTTTACGGAGATGCCGGGCGCAGGCTTCGGTTATCTGGGAAATCCGCTCTCGGCGTTCGGCCGGGACGGCGTCATCCCACTGGTCCGCCCCGGTCTGCTGGATGAGCGACTGGGTCGCCTGCCAGTGCTGGGCGGCAAACTCCCGCTGGATGATTTCTTCAATGGGCTGCGTCCAGGCCTCGCAGATGGGTGGCAGGGCGAGTTCCCATTGATTGCCAAAAGCGCGCAAATCAATTTTCAATTGGGCAAACTCTTCCGGCAAGCCACCCAGGTTTTGCGCCCCAAGCCGTTCCTGTATCCGCTGGCTGACCTGCGCCATCCAACGTTCCAAAACCTGCTCTTGCAGGTCCGTCACCGTCTCGGCCATCCCTTGGATTTCAGCGAGCTTGGCCGCCGCCGCCCGGTGGTGGCCTTGTTCGAGTAATTGGCGGGCGTGGCGCCTGGCCATCGCCACCTCGGCCTTCTGCCGCAGCGCTTGGCGGCTTAGCGATTGGCCGCCGACTACCCGCGTTGCCTCGTCTAATAAACGGATCGCCAGCTCCGGGTTATGGCCGCCCACGGCGTGGTACAGACTTAGCCTCGGTCCCGGGCGCGGCGTCTCGGTTAGGGCGGCGGCGGCGTATTCTTCCAGGCGCAACGCCCAGGCGGATTCGACGTCTCCGCACAGTTTGCGATGGCGCGTGGCCGCCAGGCCGGGGACCTGTTTCAATTGGTCACAAATTCCCAGCGCCCGGCTGAAATAGGCGGCCAGTATCTGGCGGAATTCTTCGCCGGCTGCCCCTGCCAATTGCAAATCGCTTTTCCGAACGCAGGCGAACGCCTCGGTTTCGATCTTTCGCGCCCACGCTTCCAGGATTTCCCCGTGCAACTGCTGATGTGCGGGTGCCAACTTCCCCGCCAGTTTCTGGATTTCCTCGAGTTGCTGTTGCGCGGCTTCAAATTGACCTTTGGCCAGCAGTTGGCGGGCTTGGAACTCATGGCGTCCCGCCCAGGCATCCAGCACCTGCTGCCGCATCAGGTGGACGCGCTCCGTCGCGATCTGCGGCACTTGGTTGATTTCCTCACAGGTTTGCTGCGCCAATTCAAAGGCTCCTTGGTTCACCAAACTATGCACCTTGGTTTCGATGGTTTGCGCCCACCTCTCCGGCAACTGTTGTCGCAGGCGTTCCTCGGTTTCTCCCAGGTTCGTGGCGAACTCCCGCAGTTCCTCCAGTTTGGCCATCGCCTCCGGGTACTGCCCATTATCTGCCAGCTTGCGGACCTCCTTGCCCAACTCCTGTTTCCGGCTCTCCGCCGCGCCCGCCTCCTGTTGCAGTTGGGCCGCCGCCTTCACCAGCGTCCGGCCATGCTCGCCCCGGGGTTGGAATTTCAACTCGCGGGTCAGTTCCCACTCCTTCTCCACCCGCGCCCATTTCTTTTCCCCAAAGTACCGCCGCATGCCTTCCAAGGCGCTGCGCAACCGCTCGAACGCCTGCACATCCGTGCCGCAACTGGTGCAAAACTTGATCCGGCGCGGCCCTTCCTTGCCGCATTCCGGGCAGGGCATCATCAACCCTGCCCCGCAACCCTCGCAATATTTTGCGTCCAGCGCGTTAATGGTGCCGCAGGAGAGGCAGCGGTTTTCATTATCCGCTACCGCGGGACTCTTGCCGGCGGGCTTCACTATGGTCCGCTCGTCCAAATCCTTGATCAGATCTTCGGCGCTGAAATATCGGTCTTCCGGGTTGTTTTTGATGCACCGCAGAATCACCCGTGCCAGCCAGGGTTCCGGGATGGCCTCCTGGTCCACATTATCCGGTGGCTCGCCGGTCACCAATTCATACAGCGTCTTGCCCAGCGCATAAATATCCGCCGTGTGATTTACCGTCTTGGCATTGCGCCGCTGCTCCGGCGGCATGTACCATGGCGTTCCCATGCCGTAACCGGTCAGCGACAAATCACTGTCGGTCCCCACGCGGGCCAGCCCGAAATCCACAATTTTGGGCACCAATTGGCCCTCTTCTGTGGCCAATAAAATGTTTCCCGGCTTGATATCGCGATGCACCAGATTCTTGCGGTGGGCGAACGCCAGCCCGCGCGCCACCCCTTTCACCAATTCCACCGCCTCGTCCACCGGCAGCTTGCCATGCCGTGCGCGCAGATGTTCCCGCAGACTGCCGCCGCCCACGTATTCCATGACCACGTACCCGCCTTCAGCATCCTGCTCATGGTCAAACACCGTGACGATGTTTCGATGGCTTAAGCCCGCGATGGCCTGGGCTTCCCGGGCGAACCGTTCCAAGGTTTGCTTGGCGTGGGTGCCTTCGCTTTTGCCGATGTGCAGCCGCTTAATGGCCACGAACCGGCCCAACTTCTTGTCCCGTGCCTTGTGGACCACGGCAAACCCGCCCCGGCCAATCTCCTCCAGTAACTCGTACCGTTCGCCAAAGGCGACTCCACTTGCCACCGGCTCCGCCCCGCCGGCGATCAAACTCGACTTCTCGATAAAGGATTGCCCGGGTGTCTCCGGTCGTGAAGGCTTTTCAAGAAATGAGGCGGCCGGGGTCGGAACCGGCGCGGTCCCGTCCTCCTGCCCCGCGTTGCGGGCCGGGACACGTGTGCCGCACTCCAGGCAAAACTTGGCGTTTGCCGGAATCGCCGCCTGACATTTTAGGCAATGCTGCATCCAAGGATATTCAACGGTCAAAGAATGTAAAAAGCCGGGTTGAGTTTCAATCAAAATTCACGCCGACTTCGCTGTCCCCAGGGCTGCCTCAAGCTCGGTTTGGTTCACGCTGGAAGCGGTGGCTGGAAGCGGTGGCTCGGGTGTTCCCAGTGCAGCGGAATCACCCGGAAGAAAGTGAAGCGATTATGCCTGTTCCCTCAGCCGGATAATGAACTCCTCTCCCCGAGGGAGAGGAAACAGGTGAGGAGGTACGGAACCACAGACCCTGGCCCACCTCGTAGTATTCGTAACGCACCAACGCGCTGGATGCAGCCCCGCGCAGCCCCCGGGGCTTTCAGCGTTCGCGCTTTTAGCCTGTGTCGCTGTGTGAGGTTCCAACTCCTGACTCCAGGCTCCTGTCTTCTTCAGTGATATTTTTCTGCCCGAAAATATTTTTGCAAAAGTTGGCTTCGGCCCTCGGACTTGGCATCTTCTGGTCCTAATTTTTTTGGTGCAGCCTTCGATCTTTGACAGGCCAGCGGGTGCAAGTCCCGCC
>JBAXGN010000020.1 GCA_037139415.1 Verrucomicrobiota bacterium
ACCACTCCCTGAGATTCGGAGCACGCTATTGCTGGTGATCGTCACCAATCCGTTGATTGCAATCGTGCCACTGATCCAATCCACCGCCCCAACGAACGTGTTGGTCCCTGCGATGGCGGCTCCTGCCCAGACCATATTGGGGCATTGGATTAGTCCGTCGAACAGAATGGTCCCGGAAGCCATTCGATTGGTGCCAGCACCAGAAAAAACCGTGCCTTGAGCAAAGGTACTCCCATCGGCATAGGACAAAGTTCCGGCCTGAATTTCCAACGTGCCGGTGTTTTTCAACGGGATACCCGCAAAATCCGTCGTCCCGATGCCTCCGGATTTACGCAAAACGCCTTCATTTACAAATAACGGAATGCCCGTTACGCGATAGAAGGTGACATCGTTCTGAATGTCGAAGATCGCTCCAGCCAGGTTGGCCACCGTCCCGCCATAAAACTGCAGGGTTCCCCCTGACCAAGCTACCAGACCCGCATTCGTTAGCACTCCATATAAATTCTTAGCACCACTTCCCGAGATTCGGAGCACGCTATTGCTGGCGATCGTCACCAATCCGTTGGTTGCAATTGTGCCACTGGTCCAATCCACCGTTCCGACGAAGGTGTTGGTCCCTGCGATGGTTCCTGCCCACACCATATTTGGGCATTGGATCAGCCCGTCGAACAGAATCGTCCCGGAAGCCATTCGATTAGTACCTGTACCAGTAAACACCGTGCCTTGAGCAAAGGTACTCCCATCGGCATAGGACAAAGTTCCAGTCTGAATTTCCAACGTGCCGGTGTTTTTCAGCGGAATGCTTGAGAGCGACGTAGTCCCAGTGCCACCACTTTTGCGCAGGATACCCGCATTCGAAATCAATGGGCTGCCAGAGGCATAACTGACTGTCACATCGTTTTGAATATCAAAGATCGCGCCGTTCTGGTTTACCACCGTCCCTCCATAGAACTGCATGGTTCCCCCGGATAAGGCCACGAGTCCCGCATTGGTCAGTATCCCATACAAATACCGATAGCCACTCCCCGGCATTCGGAGCACCCCATTGGTTGGCACCGTTACCATGCCATTGGTCGCAATCGTGCCGCTGGTCCAATCCACCGCCCCGACGAACATGTTGGTGCCGGTGATGGTCGCACCTGACCAAACCATGTTTGGGCACTGAATGATACCGTCGAATAGAATGGTTCCAGAAGACATCAGGTTGGTGCCCGCTCCCGAAAAAATTGTTCCGCCGGCGAACGTGCTCCCGCCAGCATACGACAACGTTCCGGACAAAATCTCCAAAGCACCGCTGTTTTTCAGCGGGATGCTTGACAAATAGGTCGTTGCAACGCCGCCGCTTTTGCGCAGAATTCCCGTATTCAAAATCAAAGGGCTGCCAGAGGCATAACTGACTGTCACATCGTTTTGAATGTCAAAGATCGCACTGCTTTGGTTTACCACCGTCCCTCCATAGAACTGCAGGGTTCCCCCGGATAAGGCCACGAGTCCCGCATTGGTCAGTATCCCATACAAATACCGATAGCCACTCCCCGGCATTCGGAGCACCCCATTGGTTGGCACCGTTACCATGCCATTGGTCGCAATCGTGCCGCTGGTCCAATCCACCGCCCCGACGAACATGTTGGTGCCGGTGATGGTCGCACCTGACCAAACCATGTTTGGGCACTGAATGATACCGTCGAATAGAATGGTTCCAGAAGACATCAGGTTGGTGCCCGCTCCCGAAAAAATTGTTCCGCCGGCGAACGTGCTCCCGCCAGCATACGACAACGTTCCGGACAAAATCTCCAAAGCACCGCTGTTTTTCAGCGGGATGCTTGACAAATAGGTCGTTCCAACCCCGCCGCTTTTACGCAGAATTCCCGCATTCAAAATCAACGGATTGCCGGTGGCCAGGCTGATGGAGACATCGTTCTGAATGTCGAAGATACCACTGGCAAGATTCACCAAGGTGCCGCCATAGAATTGCATTCCACCATTGGTCACGGTGACCAACCCCGCATTGGTCAGAGGCCCATTTAAGTACTTGGTGCCACTCCCTGATATGCGAAACACCCCATTAGTCGCGACGGTCACAGACCCATTGTTTGCAATCGAACCCCCGCTCCAAATCACGGTGCCACTGAGCATGTTGGTCCCCGCCAAAGTGCCGCTGGTGAGATTGAATTGACCATGGCTGCTGACCATCAGCGGCCCATTCAGCGTGAAGATGGGACCGCTGAGGGTAAAGGTTTGGCTGCCGTTCGCGCCACCAATCTCCAATCCGCTTACGTTGGCGTTGACATCCAGGTTAACGGTGTACGTTCCGCTGTTGGTTATGAGAACCGTATCCGCAGCTCCTGGCACCTGGTTGGGGCTCCAGTTTACGGCCGCGCTCCATGATCCGCCGCTCTGGTTGGTCCAGCAGACCGTGGTGGCGAACGCCCCTGATCCACTGAAGAAAAACTGGCTGAGGATGAATAGCGCCATCCATACCCGACACGGGGTAGTGGCAGCAACCATGTTCCGGCTTGTGAGCATGATGCGGAGGCTACGCGACTCGGCCAATTGTGTCAAGGAATTGCAGCTTCGAATTGCAGCTTCGAAGGCCAGTTCTTCAGGGCTGCATCAAGCTCAGTTTGGTTCAAGCTGGAAGCGGCGGTTCGGGTGTTCCCATGGCCACGGAATTACCCGAAAGCAAGTGAAGCGATTAAGCCGATTCCCTCAGCCGGATAATGAAAATCCTCTCCCCGAGGGAGAAGATACCGGTGAGACTTCCCTGAACCAAAGACTTTCGCTTTTTGAACCCATGAACCTTTGGATAAAGTGCCTCTGCGACAACTGTTTACAGAAAATGGCGATCAAAATTCAGAGGGTGATAACGGTAACCAGTTGAGCCTGTTTAACTTATAACCGGACAGTTGTGACCTTTTATATTTTATGGCTGAAGCACCAAAAATCGCCGAGGAAATCAAATCCATGGAGTACGAGCCGCTGCTACCCGTGGAAAAGAAACTGATCGCCTGAAGCCTGGGTATTGGCTTTGCGTTGCTGATCATCCTGTTCTTTGTCAGCCGCCTGATCCTCATCGCACACTGATTGGACGCGCTTCGAACGGTTAACCTCGTAACTGTTTCAGGCTCTCGGATTACGTAACACGATCAACCACGCCACGCCACGTCGCACAGGAATGCGTTCTTGCGGCTTGATTTTGGCAGATCGCATAATAGGGGAAATTGCAGGGGAAAGAAACCTTGCTGCTCAAACAATCGCACGACGCCTTTCTAGCGTTGCTCCGCAACCGCTTCTGGAAAAACAAACCCCGCAATTTCAAGGGCCTGAACTAAGCGCCATTCTAGTCCGTCCCTTTGCCATGATAATCATCCAGGTTCTTGGAGAGATAAACGTGTTTAATTTCCTGGCCGAACCCGCTTTTACGGAAAAAGAGCAGCGCGTCGCTGTTGTCTTCATCGGTATCCACCAGCATGATGCGCGCTTCCTTCTGCACGAATAAATCGGTCAGTTGGGTCACCAGCCGCTTGGCCACACCCCGCCCCTTCTGGGACGGTTCGACGCCCAGCCAGAGCAACCATCCGTAGCGCCACGCGCTCTGCGGTTTTTCCATCACGCGCCCGAGCGCAAACCCGAGAATGCGCCCGGCTTTTTCCGCTACGAGACACAGATCGCCCTCGGCACTGAAAAGCTGGGCCAGTTCATGGTCATCCCAGGAACGGTAGAGCGTGGGCAGTTTCTCCGCGGTGAAAATCTTCTGCCCCAGCTCAAACACGGCGGGGATATCTTCCAGCCTCATCTCGCGGATCACGACGGGCGAGGCGCTGGCGCGGGGGCGGCGTCTCCGGGGTTTCTCAGGTTCGTTGGCAACGGCGACTTCGGACATATAAAATCTCCAGATGAAGAATGCTCGCCAGGGCGGCACGGGCCGCCCTGACAAATTTTCTCTCGCGTTGGGAGGTTAGATCAGCGAAGCCGCCTTTTGCAGCGCCTCGTCCACCTTGCTGGCATCCTTGCCGCCGCCCCGGGCGCCATCCGGCTTGCCGCCGCCCTTGCCGCCGACGATGGGGGCAATCGTTTGAACGATCTTGCCCGCTTGAATTTTGGCCGTAAAAGCCGGGGACACGGAAGCCACGATGGTCACCGCATTATTCGCCGCCCCCGCAAAGACAATGACGCCCTGGAACTGGCCCTTCAGCTCGTTGACCATGCTCTGCAGCGTGTCGCCATCGGCATCCACCCGCTCGATCAAAGCTGGCACGCCATTGAGCGTGCGCGCCTTGGCGAGCAAACTGCGGGCCTGCTCCGCCGCCTGCTTCTGCTGCATCGCCTTGAGCTGTTTTTCCAAATCCCGTGATTGCGCGAGCACGGCCTCGATCTTCTTTTCCAGTTCGCCGAGGGGTGAATTGACCTTGCCGGCCACACTCTTGATCAGTTGCAGCTCCTCGTTGGCCTGGCGATACGCCTCCAGCCCGGCCACCGCTTCAATGCGCCGCACGCCGGCGGCAATGGCGGATTCCGCCACGATGCGGAACAGCCCGATCTCGCCGGTGGCGCGGGTGTGCGTGCCGCCGCAGAGTTCCATGGAGTAGCCGTCCAGCGAACCGGCCTTGCCGCCGATCTGCACGACGCGGACGACGTCGCCATATTTGTCGCCGAAAAATTGCATCACGTCTTTGCGGCCCTTGACGTCGCCGTAGGGTACCTCGCTCCAGCTTACGCCGGCATTTACGAGGATGCGCTCATTGACCAGCGCCTCGACATCCGCCACCTGTTGCGGGGTGAGTGGCGCGCAGTTAAAGTCGAACGTCAGCTTCTCCGGTCCGACAAACGAACCTTTCTGCGAGGCCTCGCGGCTGACGACTTCGTGGATGGCCCAGTGCAGCAAGTGTGTGACTGTATGATGGCGTTGGATGGCGTTGCGGCGCGCCTGATCCACAGTCAACGCGATTTCCTGCCCCACGGTGGGAGCGTCCTTGTCCGCCAATAAGTGCAGCCAGGTATTCCCGGACTTCTGAGTGTTGGCGACGCGCCAAAGCTGGCCGCCTGCGGTGATCTCTCCCGTATCACCGACCTGGCCGCCCATTTCCGCGTAGCAGGCCGAGGTGTCCAGAATGACTGCCGTCTTATCCTTAATGTTGACCACTTCCAACACTTTGGCCACCGTTTGCAAATTCTCGTAACCCACATAACGCGTGGGAGCGGTGGTTTCGATCTGGGAAAGTTCGATGACTTCCTTCTTCTGCGAGGCGCGCGCCCGGGCGCGCTGCTCTTCCATGAGCTTGTTGAAACCGGCGACGTCCACCGTCAGTCCGCGCTCGCGGGCCATGAGTTCCGTGAGGTCGAGCGGGAAGCCGTAGGTGTCGTAGAGAACAAAAGCGGCCCGGCCTGGAAACAGGCTGTTCCGAGCAATTTGGTTCTTCGCTGAAGTCAATAAATCTGCCGCATTACTTCTGAAATTCGTCCATGCGGATTGATCTGAACCTGTAATAATCTGGCCAAGTGTTTGGTCGCCGTATCGGAATAGGTTTAAGTGCCTCGCGAGTGTTTCAATTTGGCTAGGCTCTCTCCCAAAGAACTTGAAAAAGTCTAAATGAACGATACTTCTGGTTTCATCAAAAATCGTCTGCAATTCATTCTCTTCTGATTTGACAAAGTCCCTCAATGGAGTCTCTGAAGCGAATCCAGAGCTGGCGCGTTTGTTTAGTGACTCTATTCGAGGAAAACCGGTGTCGCAAACCTCAGTCAGTTCATTTAGACGAGCTAAAACTAACTCAAAGACCTCGATTCCCTCGCTCAACGTCTTGTTAAACGCCTCTTCCTCGATGCGGATCACATCCCGGACGTGCTTCTGCTTGGCGCGAATTTCGGGGAACACTTCGCCCATTGTCTCCGCCAGCACATCCACCAGCTTGTAAAAGAATGGTTCATGGAAGCCCAGTGTGCGGCCGTACCGCACGGCCCGGCGCAGAATGCGGCGCAGGACGTAATTACGGTCGTTGTTGCCGGGCTGGATGCCGTCGGCAATGGCAAAACTCAGCGTGCGGATATGATCGGCCACCACGCGGAACGCCACATCAATACGCTCCTGCTCAGTATCGCCCGTGGAACCCGCCTTAGGCAGCGTGGAGCCATAGCGTTTGCCGGACTGCTTTTCGATCGCGGCAAAGATCGGATGGAAAATGTCGGTCTCGTAATTGGAAATGATCCGGCTGAAGTCGGAGAACCCTTTGGTATTCTGCATGATGCCGGTCACCCGTTCAAAACCCATGCCGGTATCCACGCTCTTGGCGGGGAGCGGGGAGTAGGTGCCGTCCGGATTGGCGTTAAACTGCATGAACACCAGGTTCCAGATTTCAATGCAGGAGGCGCTGCCTTGGTTGACGAGCGAACCCCGGGTGTCGCCGTTGGGCGTCAGGTCCACGTGGAGTTCCGAGCAGGGGCCGCACGGGCCGGTCTCGCCCATCATCCAAAAATTATCCTTTTTGTTGCCGTAGCAGATATGAACCTTGGGGTCCATTCCGGCCGCTTCGAAGATCTTCGCCCAGATATCATAGGCTTCCTGATCGAACTCGCTGGGATCGCCGGGCCCCGGCTTGTAAACCGTCGCGTACAGGCGGTTGGCAGGGAACTTCCAAACGCCATGCACCAGCTCCCAGGCCCATTCAATGGCCTCTTTCTTGAAATAATCGCCGAAGCTCCAGTTCCCGAGCATTTCGAAGAACGTATGGTGATAGGTATCCAACCCCACGTCCTCCAGATCGTTATGCTTGCCACCGGCGCGAATGCACTTCTGGGTGTCGGCCGCCCGGCCTGGAGTGTAAGGGCACTTCACCTGACCGAGGAAAATGGGAACAAACTGGTTCATGCCGGCATTCGTGAACAACAGGTTCGGCGAATCCGGCATCAGGCTGGACGAAGGCACAATGGTGTGCAGCTTCGACTTGAAAAAGTCGAGGTACGACTGGCGAATTTCTCTGCTTGTCATATAAAAATCTTTGAGACGGCCCAATTGGTTTGTATCGGGCGGCCGATAAATCAAAGCGGGAAAGATAGAGAAAAGGCCATGGTTAGGAAAGCGGAGATTTTAAACGAATGCAACCGGCTTATGAACAATCAGTTAGGAGTCCGGAACGAAGAATCGAAATCCCCGGTCTTGCTCGGATCGGGCTTTTGAGAAATGATGGGCACCCAGCAGCAATGCAACACATGCGCATGACCGAAAACACGTTTAAAGGCCCCTCAACCGGATTCGTCGTCCGATGGGCAAGCTTGGTTTGGCTATGCCTATTCGGCGCAGCCGCCCAGACTGCCGAACCACCGTTTATTCACCCAGGCTTGCTTCATACCCAAGCTGAATTCGAGTTTATCAAAACCAAGATCAAGGCGGCTGAAGAACCATGGAAATCCGCTTGGGAAAAATTTCGTACCTCACGCTACACCGCACTAAACTGGCGGTCGCGTACTGAACCCAATGTGGTGCGCGATTTGAAAGGGGGCTGGACTGGAGCCAAAGAACTTGGTGACGACGCCTTGGCGTCCTATGCCCATGCGTTGTATTGGAGTCTCACTGGCGAACGCCCCCACGCCCAGAAGGCGGCGGAAATCCTTAATGCGCGATCCGCCACTTTGAAAACCATCACCGGTCACGACGCCAAACTGTTGGCGGGCATTACGGGATATAAATACTGCAATGCCGCCGAACTGCTGCGGCACTCAAGCGATTGGAGCGCGGAGAATCATGCCCGGTTTGCCTCCATGCTGACGAATGTCTATTACCCGATGATTCGCGATTTCTTTCCGAAAGCCAACGGCAACTGGGACGCCTCCATGATTGTCACCATGATGTCCATTGGTATCTACTGTGACGATCGAACCATCTATAACCGGGCTACGGATTACTTCCTGCACGGCAGCGGTAACGGTGCCATCACCAACTATGTATTCGCCACTGGCCAGTGCCAGGAGAGCACCCGCGACCAAAGCCATACGCAGCTTGGGTTGGCCTTCCTGGCGGACGCTTGCGAGACGGCGTGGAATCAAGGGCTGGATTTATGGGGCGCCAACGGCAACCGGCTGGCGATCGGTTTTGAGTACACCGCCCGCTACAATCTCGGTCTGGACGTGCCGGTGATGGGCAAGAAACCGATTTCCAAAGAGGGACGTGGCAACTTTCGGCCTGTGTACGAAAAGGTGTATCATCATTACCACGATCGCGCCGGTCTGGAAATGCCATTCACCCGTCAGGTGATCGCAAAAATTCGACCGGAAGGCGAACACTGGGATCATGTCTCCTGGGGAACCTTGTTCTTTGCCAACCTGCCAGGAAAGCCCGGTTTGCCAACACCGGATCGAAAGTAGCGCGATCAAATCCTGGGCACGACAAATGGCTCACGGTATTCGCGCCGGGAGAGTTCATTGGCGCGGTCGGCGAATTCATTGACGAACTGCTCCTGTTGCGCGTCAAACGTCACCCACGGTCCAAGTACGGCGGGCGTGGCGTTCAAATCCACACCGTTTCCTCGCAAGTATTCCTGGCAACGGGTGAACGCCTCAAGCGCTGTCTGATCCGCCCGAATGGCTTCCTGAATGGCCCCGGGCGTACTCTGTTTGCCAATCCGATGCGAAATATTTCCCATGTGACAACAGGCAGCGGAGATATGACCTTCCATCGCTTCCGCGTTGAGGCTCGCCTGTTTGCGGGTGCGCACAGCCTCGATGAAATTCGCCATCAGCGCCGTTTCCACTTCCCCGGATTTGCGGCCATCCTGAAAGTCCTTGATTTTCCGGTCCTGCCGGTCATACACCGCCCCGCTGGTGAAATCGCCGGCAAAATAGCCGCCCTCGCACTCAATGATAATGCCCTTGTCGCTATTGCGATATTTACCCAAACCGATAGCCGTACCGGCTTTCCGGTAATTGCGGATTTCGCAGATGATCGGGGCCGGTTGGTAATCAAGAATTGTCAGATGCGTATTGGGCGTTTCGCCATCATCATTAAACCCGAACCGTCCACCGATGCTCATTGCGCGGCGCGGCGGGGTGGCATACCCCAATCCCCACCGGCAAATATCAAGGACATGCAGCCCATTGTTGCCGAGTTCCGCATTGCCAGTCGGCCAACCCCAATGCCAATCGTAGTGTAATTGCCTGCGCGTCAAGAGCCCCTTGGGGGCCGGCCCACACCACAAATCGTAATCCACCGACTCCGGCACCACCGTTGGCGCGCTGACTTTGCCAATGCCATCGCGGGGACGAAAGACCAGCGCATGGGCGTAGCGAATGTGCCCGATCTGTCCGCTGCGTAAAAAGTCGAATACTTGCGGCAGCACTGAGCTGGCGCGCCGTTGCGTGCCCACTTGCACCATCCGACCATATTTCCGCGCCGCAGCCACCATTTGCCGGCCTTCCCAGATGTTATACGAAAATGGTTTTTCGACATAGACATCCTTGCCAGCCTGACAGCCCCATACCGTGCCCAACGCGTGCCAATGATTCGGCGTCGCCAGCACGACGGCATCCACCGTCTGGTCATCCAAAATCCGGCGATAATCGGTATGTGCGGCCACCGTTTCGCCACGCTCCTTGAACTGCTGCACGCCATGCTCCAACACGGTTTTATCCACATCGCACAACGCGACAATCTTCGCGGCAGGAACCTTTTGCAGCAGGCCGATCAATTGGCGTCCCCGCCCACCCACACCGCCGACAACATCAATGCCGCCGAGTCCCACCACCGCCACCCGAACTTGGGAATTGGCGCCAACTGCCTTAACGGTTGTTTCAACGCCCATCGCCAAACCAGGCAGGCCAAGCATTGCTCCGGCCCCCACGAAACTCTTCACAAATTTTCTGCGTGTTATATGCTGCATCGCTTTATCCATGGACTATGGCGTAGCGACAAAGCGGTGTCAATTTTGAAGCCTGCAAAAACTTGCCAAAGGCCGAAACCGGGTTACCCCATAAAAACATCCAGCGTCCTCCCTGACCACACCCATCCGATTCAAGGAGGACACTGAATCCACAGAAACAACTCACATCCCCTGATGGTACTGCATTAGCTGTTTGTTCACGTACACCCAATATTTTGCGCCAAGGAGCGGGTTGCGGCGCTTCTGAATCGTCACCTCAATTCGTTCCCGTTCACACACCGTAAAATCATGTCGTTCCACCACCGGCTCGGAAATCCACCGGACGTTGCGCTTAACCTCCTGGCCATTGACAAAAATCAGCGTCTGTCCCAGAAGCTGATTGAACGCGAAATCAATTCGCCGTTTCGCCACCTCGCCAACTTCAATTGTAAATCTCATAACACTTTATTTGTCCATCCAGGTTTGCGGGCGCTTTCCACAGGGTTCCATTCCCATGCCTTTGACCTGCACCCAACCATGGAATTAAGATAAGCAGGAACCTTGCCAAAGTCGGATTTGCCCGTTTTTGCGCTGCCAATCCATCAGAATGCGCGGATTTCAGTGCGCTGGCGCATTTTTGAAGTGTGGAATGGAATCCAAGGCTGGATAGGCTGCCAGTGGCAATCCAACTTTTAGGCAATGCGTGTCTGAAATCAAACCACTTCGCCGGGGCATAATCGCAAACCCATCTCCACCTCACCCGGAAGATGGACTCGTCGAGATCGCATCCGAGAACATGGTTAAAACCTCGTGGCGCGACAGGGCGCCGATTAACTTCTGTTCCTGCTGATTATTCACCACCGGCACGTTGCGCGCCTCGCTCACCAGCAGTACTGGCAGGACTTCGGATAGTCTTTGGTTGGGCGTCAGGCTGGCTGGCGGCGGCCGCATGACGTCCATGGCGATCACTCCGTCAAGTTCCGGCCCGGCGTTCAAATATTCCTTGAGATCGTGCAGCGACACCATGCCGGTGAAGCGCCCCTCCGCGTTGACGACTGGTAAAAAGTTGAATCCACTGGCGAGAAACCGGTCGGCGATTTCACGAAATGGGGTATTTTCGCGCAACGGCGGCACCGGTGCCTGCATCATGTCCCCCACGGTGAGTTCCAAGGAAGAGCCGGGCTTGGCATTATCGCGTTCCCAATAGAGCCCCTTGGCGCGCAATGGCAGGGTATAAACAGATTCGAGATGCAATCCGCGCGAAACCAAGGTGGCCACCACACAGGCCAACATTAACGGCGGCATGATGGAATAATTGAGCGAAAGTTCAAAGATCATGATAATGGCGAGTAGCGGCGATTGCGTGGTGGCCGCCAGGACGCTGCCCATGCCGACGAGGCCAAAAGCGCCCACTGGCAGCGCGCCGCCCAAACCAATGGCGTGGAGACTCGCCCCCATCAGGCAACCCAGCGCGGCCCCCAGAAATAACGTCGGTGTGAATACCCCACCGGCCATGCCGGCCCCAATGCATACCACCGTGGCCAGCACTTTGCCCAGGAACAGGATGATCAATTGCTCGGGTGCCATGCTCTGGTTAAGCATTTCGCTGGTGCCTTCGTAGCCGTTGCCCAGCACTTCCGGAAACAGGATCGCAATATCGCCGACCACCAAGCCGGCCAGCACGATTTTGACATAGACAGGCAGGGATAACTTGCCGAACCATTTCTCGCTCTGCTCCATCAGCTTCAGGAAAAGCGCACCCGCCGCGCCGGAAAGCACCCCGAGCGCCACGAACCATGGCAACTGACTCAGCCGCGTGAAATCAAAGTTAGGCACCACGTACCATTGCTCGATGCCGAAAAAGCGCCGGGACATCATAGCGGCAATCACCGAGGAAAATACCAGCGGGGCAAACAGGCGCATGGAAAAGTTACCCAATACAATTTGCGCGGCAAACACCGCCCCGGCGATGGGCGCATCAAAGGCGGCCGCCATGCCCGCCGCCGCACCGCAGGCCACCAGCAGACGCAGCCGGTAAGGCGGCCATTTCGCCAGCCGCCCCAGCGCGGAACTGATGGCGGCCACCAGTTGAATGATCAACCCCTCGCGGCCCACGGAGGCACCCGTGCTGATACCGGCGGCAGAGGATAGCGCCTTGACCAACGCCGGACGAAACGGCAGGCGGCCATCACCGGCAATGACGACTTCCAGCAGATTGCCGCGCCCCGGATTGCGCAGCAACCGCAGACCGAAATGAAGGATGAGCCCGGCAGCCAGCGTGCCACCGGCTACCACTAGAAAACGGTGCAGTGGCCCCACCGCTCTGGCCAGCGTCAGGATATCGCCAGTTTTGCCAAACGTGATCCACTGAACCAGATGGCTGAGCCAATGGTACAAAAGATGGACCAAACCTCCAATTATCCCCACGCCGCCGGCCAGCAGCAGGTGCAACGTTTCCTCGGATAGGCGTAGGCGGTCGCGCAATACCAGCACCCCGCGCCAGTGCTTCTGCGTGAAGCCGCGCAGACGTGCCACGATCAGTTGCAATGGTGACGTATCGCCCGCCATGTTCCGAGCTAGCATACCTCTTTCTCTGGCGCTCTGCCAGCGCGTAGATTACAGGATATTTTGCGGATTGCGGTTTTGCCGGGAATCGTCTCTACTAGCCACGGTTGCCGGAGTGGCGAATGGCTGGACGGATATTACGGCGTGGGCGCGGACCAGGAAGCCCGAGTATCCCCTTGCCCGTCCGTTCAATGAAACTCCCGACTGACCAATGTATTATGTCGTCATTTGAAGCACAGAATGTGATCGCGTCGAATGTCCGGAATATTCCCCGTTCCGGCATTCGCGATTTTTTTGACATTGTCCAAGGGATGAAGGATGTCATCTCCCTCGGCGTGGGTGAACCGGATTTTGTCACCCCCTGGCATATTCGCGAAGCGGCGATTTACGCGCTTGAACGGGGACGCACCAGTTACACCTCCAATCTTGGCCTGCCCAAGCTGCGCGAGGCCATAGCCGCCCACCTGCAAAAACATTTTCACGTGGCCTACGATCCCAAGAACCAGATCATCATCACCGTGGGGGTCAGTGAAGCCATGGATATCGCCTTGCGCGCCATCATCAATCCAAGCGACGAAATCATTTACCATGAGCCATGCTATGTCAGTTACTCGCCAAGCATCTCGATGGCGCACGGCATTCCAGTGGCCGTCTCCTGCCGGGCCGAGGATGGTTTTGCCGTGAGCGCGGCACAGATCGAGCGCGTCATCACGCCCAAATGCAAAGCGCTCGTCCTAAACTTTCCCACTAATCCCACCGGCGGCACCATGACCCGCGCGGAACTGGAAAAGATCGCCGCCATCGTGGTGCGTCACAATCTCGTGTTGCTAACGGATGAAATTTATTCCGAACTCACCTTCGAGGGCGAGCACGTCAGTATTGCCGCGCTGCCGGGAATGCTGGAGCGCACGATTTTTTTGCATGGCTTTTCCAAGGCGTATGCCATGACCGGTTTTCGCATTGGTTACGCGTGCGGACCCGCGGCGATCATCGAAGCGATGATGAAGATTCATCAATACTCGATGTTATGCGCCAGCATCATCAGCCAGGAGGCCGCCATCGAGGCCATCAACCA
Organism: Verrucomicrobiota bacterium; assembly: GCA_037139415.1. NCBI lineage: Bacteria > Pseudomonadati > Verrucomicrobiota > Verrucomicrobiota bacterium. The sequence continues at coordinate 13,489 of JBAXGN010000020.1, forward strand.
TGGGTTGCCGGATACCGCACACATGCGCGACCAGTATCGCCTGCGCCGCAATTTCATTGTCAAGGCGCTGAACGACATGGGACTCACCTGCCATCTACCGCGCGGTTCCTTTTACGCGTTCCCCTGCATTCGCAGCACCGGACTAAACTCCAAGGAGTTCGCCGTGAAACTGCTGGAGCAGGAAAAAGTGGCCTGCGTGCCTGGCAGCGCCTTCGGTCCGTCCGGTGAAGGTTATCTGCGCTGTTGTTTCGCCACCGCCCTGGATCAAATCCAGATCGCCACGGAACGCATGGCGCGGTTTGTGGAACGAACCCGCAAGGCTGGATAAAATGGCAGCCAGTTTCCAAACAAGAAAAGATCAAACCCCGAATCAACGGTTTTCGATCTTGTTTGGTTTTCACGGGACACCGCAAAAAACCTGTCTGCCCTGCATGTTTTCTGGCCATCGCCAGCCAGCGGCTGACAATTCTTCAGGCTTTGCCGTAAAACTCTTCCACCACCGCCCGGAACGTATTCTCAGCGGGCTGAACGATCCCAAACTCGCGCGTGGCACTCTCCACCGAGTCGCTCGCATGTCCCGCGTTGACCATGATGGTGGAACCGAATTCGCGGCGAATGGAACCAGGCGGTGCCTTTGAAGGGTCCGTGGGCCCCAGAACATCCCGAATTTTAGCCACCGCATTCGGCCCTTCGTAAACAATCGCAATGCATTTCTCCGTGCCCGGCTGGCTACGCATTTCCGGCGTGCATTCACTCGGCGCCCGGCCGGACATAAACCGTACGATATTCTCGAACTGGTTGTCGCCATAAATTGGCCCCAACGTCTCGCCCAGTTCGCGCTCGACCAAGTCAGGCAGCTTGATGCCGGTTTCCTTTTCAATCGCCGCCCGCGCCTTGGGTCCGACCACATCCTTCATTTTGGTCCGCAGTATCTCCCGCACGGGCCCATAGAACTCCATGGCCTGCGCCACACTCATCCGGTGTACTTTGATGCCCACGATGTAGAGCCCTGTGCGGCTGAAAAAATCAATCATGTTACCCGGGCGCCCGCTCGGAAAACGGAAGTTGTCCGGCTTGATCAGCACCAGCGTGCGTTCGGGTTTTTCATCGGGCTGATAGGCGATCGTGTCGTTCAACACGCCGCCATCGGTATCCGAATACCGGGCCCACAACTTCAATTTGACGATGCCCTCTTCCGCGTTGGGCGCGGCCAGCACCGCCGGCTCGAAGTACTGCACCTGGTCATGCTCATCCAGGATGATGTCCCCATAGGTATCCCGGATGGTTTCTCCGCCATGGGAACTCCATAAGAAATTGCCCACCACCTTGCGCACCTTGCGCACGGCGTCATCACCCCGAAACAGCAGCATCATGACCCGGCGGCCGCGTTTGGTCTTGGAATCGGGCGATAAATTTTTCAAAATATAATCCCGAATCAATTCCTGCACTTTTTGCTCCTGGGGATTCTGCCCCGAAAGGATGGTCTGAGAATATTCCCTGGCCAATTCCACGCTGGGAGAAAACATGCGTGCCCCCGCCAATTCCAAACCGGTGCGGGTCAAGAGCCGTGCGAGAATGCCGCCCGTTCTGGACTTGCGGAGGGAATAAGGCGTAATGATTACGTATGCGAGTTGTTCAGCCATAAATATCTGTGTTAAACGGATTTTTGCTTATGCCGCTGGGGGATTCTGCGGCGGGAGAGCACTGACTGGTGCGGCGCTATTGGCGGCTTTGCCACCCAAAATTTTAAACATCACCACCCCGCAGGTCGGGCACTTGCCTTTGATGGCTTTGCGCCCGTTTTTCATCGTTTCTTCGACGACATTTGTTATTTCTTTCTTCGCCTTGCACTTTACGCAATATCCTTCTGGCATAAAATCCTTCCTAGCGCTTTTTGGGCGCTGATCAAATTCAATTCCTGAGCATAGTATCCGGCGGCCAGAGCCGTCAATTGTAAAACAAACGCCTTCCGCCCGTTTGCGGGCAGGCAGAAACTGGCAAACCACAAGCAAAAAACTAAAGCAAAACCGGGCAAAAGACAAATAAAATATCAAGGGAGCCATTTTTAGGCTCAGATCGCCAGCACACCCCGTTTGGCAAATTCACCCAGGGTCCACTGGTACTCCGCCGCCAATTGATCCACGACCGCGACCGCTCTCATAGACGCGGGCATCACTTCCCACGTGTACGTTTCCATCTCGAAATGTCGGCATACGCCCGGCTGGGTTGCCATCCGGTCCAACACCTCGCACACATGGCCGACCGTGTTGCCGCCCCAGGTCTGTGGCGGGCTGTGCAGTGGAATGTGGAAATGCACCCGCCATTCCGACAGTTGCTCCCGCGCGACAGGATGATCCACCGGCGCGCATGCCGCCAAGGCCACATCCAAATCCCGATGGCGCGTCAAGGTCCCGTCCTGGCCCCGGACCACCACTTGATGCAGGTACACCTGATCCTGAAATTGGCGCAAGACGTTGCACGCCTCCACGGTGGGGAACACCGCGAGCGCGTTGCTCAGGTGTACCTTGCTGATTTTGATTCCATGCCCGATCAAGCGATCCAGTGCGGCGGTTGCCGACTCGAATTCAATGGCCAGATGACAGCAGTCGTAATTCACCCCCAGAAATTGGCCAAGCCGCGCATCCCCCGGGCGGTGACGGCGCATGGTCTCAAAAAAACGCACCGTTTCCTCACTGGTTTCCAGATAACACAACGGCTCCGGCTCCAACCCCAAATGCAGTATCTTGCCGGTACGGGCTTGCAGGCGTTCCAGATAATCAATGCAGTGCCACAGGTTATCCCGCGCCGCCACGAGTTGGGCCTCCTCCATGATGAAGGATTTGAAGGAAACCGGCACGGTGCTGACGCTGCCCTCAACCCCGGTTGGCAGCAAACCTGCCAGCAATTTAAACAGGGCGCAGGTATATTCCAGCCGTTCCCGGGTGGTCCAATCGGGCGAATACACCTGCTCTTTGACCCGGGTTCCATGGAAACGCCCATATGGGAACCCGTTGATGGTAAAAACGTAACAGTTATTGTGCTCCAACCATCGTCGAAAGGCGTTGACGGTTTGCGGTTCGCTTAGTTCCCGCGCGGCGTCACATCCCAAGCGCAACCCGATGGCATACGGCCCGGGCGGGCAAACCCGATCCCGCACCGCCAAGGTGTGGCGTTGCAATGCCGCAAACGTCTCACCCCAACTCTCGCCCCGATGGATATTGGTGCAATACGCCAGATGCCGGTCATCACTCAGTCGCATGAGTCACATTAGACCTTGTTTTCACACGTTGCCCAAGCGGCTTTGGTCATGGCTGGCAAGGTGGCAAAACAAAAGCCCGCCGACCGGGTGGGTGGCGGGGTGTAAAAGGCGCTAACGGATGCCAGACTAGGCGCCGTCGTTGCCAATGGCTTCGACCGGGCAGCCTTCTTTGGCTTCATTGCACTGAGCTTCTTCTTCAGGATTCTCAGGTTGCTTGAAGATGTACGAGAAACCGCCTTCTTCGTTGCGTTTGAAGTTATTGGGAGCCGTTTCGCGGCAGAGATCGCAGTCAATGCATTGATTGTCCACGTAAAACTTGCCAGCGGCATTAATCGGATATTTATTTGATTTGTCTGCCATATTCGTTACAAATGTTGGGCGAATCATGGCGAGCTTGCGATAAATAGCAAGTCCCTTTTGGAATAATTTTTATTTTTTTGCCAAGGCCAGCGCCCGACCGGTTTCACGAATTTTATTACCGCCCGGTTTCCACCGCCTGGGTGACCGTTTGCAACGGACTCAGATTATATCTGAACTTGACGGTGACCTGCTTGCCGATTTCTTATAACTGCACCTCGATGGGTTTGCTGACCGTCTGGACGGGAGCCAGATTGAAATCAACTTTAATGGTTACTTTTTTGCCGGTTAGATTTTGAGGTACTCGCCATGAGTACGAGCAGGTGCCACTTCAACCATATTCCAGATTCCCTGAAGCTATTACCTTCCCGCCGTCCATCACCGCGAAGGTGGGTTTAGGCGGGCGATCCACGGTCTTGTCCTTCATTTTGTAAAAGCTGGAGTAAACTTCGCCGGCATTGCCTTCCACGCTAGCGCCAATGCGCAAAATGGGCTCGGCTTTTTGGACGGTCCGCTCCCCATCAGTGCTGGTCGGAATACCAATGGTTTTGGCTGCCGTCACTTTTACCTCCAAGGGGCCACCACAATTCAGGACCGCAGGTTTGCCTGCTTCAACCGCCAGCGCTGGTTTGACGCTCCGAAGATAGGCGCTCACCATGATCTCTCCATCTGCCGCTTTTCCAGTCAAAGTCGTCTGGTACACCCGGTAATTGCCGGGCGGCAATTGCAGACGCCCATTGGCGGCATTGGCCTGCATCAGTTCCCATTGGCCCGGCGTGCTTTCACGCGCCAGCGTGACGCTGCGCACCTGATCGCCTTGCGGCTGCATTTGCACCTCCGTCAACGGGCTGTTCCACAGCTCAACCAACAGAGTTTTGCTATCAGCCGTCAAGGCGGCCCGATACGGCTGGGTGCCAAGGTAAAGGACTTGGTTAAACGGCATGCTTGAGTCATTCAGGATCGAGCGGCTAAAACTCCCGGAGCCGTCCTTTTCCTGCAGGAAACAGTCGGCCATGCTGAAGTACCAGCTTTCACCAGATATGGTCTTCGTCATGCGTGGTTTCCAGGTATCCCCGAGTTGGCCATTGGCATCCCCGTCCACCAAACCCACCCGTTGTTGCACCCCATTCAGGCTTACCGTGGTCTCCATATACCAACCGGCTTTCAGCCGCAGATACCCCAGATACGTGGAGGTGGAGGATAGCGTCCGGTCATTCGCCAACGCCGTCCGGTACACAAACATTTCCGCGTAATACACGAGCTTGTTTCCGCCGACTTGCGAGAGGGACGGCACTGTAAAAGAACCTTGATCATACGAGGGTGACGAGACCCGTCCCGTCGTGGGCGCAGCGCGTTTAATCGCCGCGTCATCGGTCAAATCGCCATTATTATTACTGTCCACGATCAGGGTATCGTACCCCTGCCCGGTGCCACCGGATTCATCCAGACGGAAGGCCACGGCACGGTCACTGGAAACGGCGCGCAATTCGCCATAAAGCGGCCGGGAAGAGGTGGCGCGAGGCTCTTTACTCACGGAGGATGGCTTGGCAAGTTGCAGTTGCCCGTACGCGCCATAGCCGGGAAACATCATGGCCTCTTGCGCGTTCAGGGTTTTGAATTGCAATGGAAAATCCTTGGATTCAGCAGGACCTGTTCCCACAAGGAGCGCGGTGACCAACGTCAATGTCGCTTTTTTCATAATTTCCCTTTCCGAAGTTTGACTTGAGGTACACTCCGCCAAAACAATGCGTTTGTCAAATTCAATAATGCCAAAAAATCAGATCGCCGGGAGGTGTAAATCCTTTCCGGCCCGTATCCGCCCTTTCCGTCTCCGCACTCGACAAACCGGCTTTTCCGTTGTTTATTAATACCATGCGAATTGCATTCAAAGAATGGGCCATCGTGGTGGATGCCCTGGGACACGGGGAACAAATCATCATCCTGCGCAAAGGCGGCATCGCCGAGAGCCAAGGCGGGTTCAAGCCCGAGCACCCGCAATTCCTGCTGTTCCCCACCCTCTTCCATCAACAACGGGATAACGTCCTCCTCGCTGCCCAACGGCGCTACGATGAAATCGCCCCCACGCTGCCCGGGCCCGACCGTTTGCATCTCGAATATCACGGGGAAATCGTGTATTGGGAACGTCTCGATTCCCTGGCCATGGCCGAACGCCTGCGCGGCCAGCACATCTGGCGCGATGAAGTGATCGCTGAACGCTTCGACTGGGGCAAACAAAAGAACATCTTTGCCATGGCCGTGCGGGTCTATCGCCTGCCCCAACCCGTGGACCTGCCCATGCTGCCTGCCTACGGCGGTTGCAAATCCTGGGTGGAACTGGACCAAGACATTCCTCTTAGCCAGGCGCATCCGGTTCTTTCCGACTCCGCCTTTGCCGCACACCTGCAACGCCTGTCCTTCACCCACAAGTAAGCGCCTGCCATGAAACTGCCATCCCTGATCCTGGCTTCAGCCTCTCCACGTCGCGCGCAACTCCTGCGGGAATTGGAGCTGGAATTCCAAGTCGTGCCCGGCAACGCCCCGGAGGCCGACTACCAGCACATGACCCCGCGCGAACTCTGCCAACTGAACGCCTATCGCAAAGCGCGGGTCGTTGCCAAACGGTTTCCCGACGCGCTCGTGCTCGGGGCGGATACCGAAGTCGCCCTGGGTGCCCGCATCTTCGGCAAACCGGCCAATCTGGCGGAGGCCCAACGGTTCCTGACCGAATTGCAGGGTAAAACCCATGAAGTCGTCACCGGCGTTTGCCTGGCACATCTGCGGTGGCATCGCGTCCAACTCTTCGCGGTGGGCACCAAGGTCACCTTCCGCAAACTTACGCTGGCGGAAATTGACGCCTACCTCCAGCACATCCAACCGTTGGACAAAGCTGGCGCTTATGCCATCCAGGAACACGGCGAATTGATTATCAAAAAAATCACCGGTTCATACAGCAACGTCGTCGGCTTGCCGGTCGAACGCTTGATCCAGGAACTGCGGAAATTCGCGCGGCGTTAACGACTGTCAGTCCTCGGGGAAGTTGGCACAGGGAATAACCCTGAAATGATTTTGGCGGGGACGGAAACCAGACGTACCTTACCAGAGGATTGGCAGCCTGATGCAATTTGATAAGATCATGACCAAAAGCTTGCGACCGCCCAACCACCTGGCACGGGAGAAATCGCCGTATTTGCTGCAACACCAATACAATCCGGTGGATTGGCATCCCTGGGGCAACGAAGCGTTCGAAAAGGCGCGCACGGAAAACAAACCCATCTTCCTGAGCATCGGTTATGCAACCTGCCATTGGTGCCATGTGATGGAACGGGAATCGTTTGAGAACCCGGAGGTCGCTGCTTTCCTGAACGTGCATTTCGTCAGCATCAAGGTGGACCGCGAGGAACGGCCCGACGTGGATAAGATTTACATGACCGCCATCCAGGCCCTGACGGGCCAGGGCGGCTGGCCCTTGAGCGCGTTTCTGACGCCCGATCTGCAACCGTTTTTCGGCGGCACCTATTTTCCCCCGGAAAACCGATATCACCGGCCGTCGTTCATGAGCGTGTTGAAACAACTGCATCAGGTATGGGAAGAGCGGCGCGGCGACGTGCTGCAGACCGGACGGGAGATACAGGGGCAGTTGACCACCTACCTGCGCCAGCGCGCCCCCGAAAGCGCGCAACCATCCCCCGCCCTGCTGCAACAGGCCGGTACAATCTTCAAGCAGGACTATGATTCCACCCATGGTGGCTTCGGGCGCGCACCCAAGTTCCCCCAGCCGAGTATTCCGGCGTTTTTGCTGCGTTACGGCGTGCGTTTCAACGATCTGGAAGCCGTGCGGATGGTGCTGTACACGTGCGAGCGCATGGCCGCCGGCGGCATTCACGATCAGTTGGGCGGAGGGTTTGCCCGCTATTCAGTGGATCAGGAATGGCTGGTGCCGCACTTCGAGAAAATGCTGTATGACAACGCCCAACTGCTGGACCTTTACCTGGACGCGTATCTCATCAGCAACGAACCCAAGTTTGCGACGGTGGCGCGCGGCATTGTGGCGTATCTGCTGCGTGACATGACGCATCCTGACGGCGGCTTTTTCTCCGCCGAGGACGCGGACAGCGAGGGCAAGGAAGGAAAATTCTATTGCTGGACACACGCGGAAATAGCGACGCTGCTATCCCCCGAGGAGTTCAATGTGGCGGTAAAATATTACGGCGTCACGGAGGAAGGTAATTTCGTGGATCACAGCGATCCGCAGCCGCTGCCAAACCAGAATGTGCTGAGTGTGGCGGATGCCAATGTGGACACCGCCGATCACCCCCTGCTGGCCTCCGCCAAGGAAAAGTTATTTACGGCGCGCAGCCGACGCGTGCGCCCGTTTCTGGATGACAAGGTGCTGGCGTCGTGGAACGGGCTGATGCTGGGCGCGCTGGCCCGCGCCGCAATCGTGCTGCACGAGCCGACCTGGCTGGCCGCCGCGGAAAAGAATGCGGCGTTCATCCGCAAGTATCTTTGGGATGAACCCAACCGCACGTTGCATCATCGCTGGCGCGACGGCGAGCGGGACGAGGTGCAGTTGCTCAGCGCGTACGCTTCCCAGTTATCAGGCCACCTTGGCTTGTACGAAGCCACGTTGCAGCCCCGTCATCTGGAGTTTGCCATCCAGCTTGCCGATGGCCTGTTGAAACGGTTTCACGATGCCGAAGCTGGTGGTTTCTGGCAAAGCACCGGGGCTGGAGAACTCATTGTGCGCGTGAAAGAAGATTACGATGGTGCCGAGCCCTCCGGGAACAGTGTGGCGGCGCTTGCGCTGTTGAAGCTGGGCGAGATTACCGGAAACCCGACGTACACGCAGGCAGCAGAAGGCACCCTGCGCCTGTTTGCAGAGCGCCTGCAACGGTTGCCACAGGCTGTGCCTCACCTCTTATTGGCTTTGGATTACTCGCTGGAGGAACCACGCCGGATCGTATTCGCGGGAATCGGCGGAGAAGTGCTGGCGGAACCATTATTCCTGGCCGCACACAAGGTATATCAGCCCAACAAAGTTATCCTGGGCACAGGAAAACCCGTGGAAACGTTTGCGCAAGGTTTGAAATCGCTCGATGGGAAACCAACCGCGTATGTATGCACCGGCACGGCGTGTCAACCGCCAACCCACGTCCCTGAGCAACTGGTGAAACTGTTGCGCCAAGCCTGATCAGAACCGTCAACCCCGGGCGATAATCGCCTCGATATCTACAAGGTACACCTGGCGTCCGCCTTCGTGGGTGGAATCCAGACAGACCCGTTTGCCGTCGCGGCTGGCACACGGATGCGTGTCGCAGCGCCACTCCCCTTGGAACTCTTTGGGCGAGAGCAAATGCCCCAATGGCACGCGGCGTTCCGTGGGAATGTGGAACAGGTAGGGATGCTGCAACCGCTGTTTATCGGGATAGGTATCATTCAGCACCCACTGATCATTGGTCCCCGGCACATAGGTGTTATGTCCATTGACCGTCATCACGTCTTTGCCGACGACTTCCACCTGATCGGTATGATCCCGATACAGGTAAAACCGCTCGCCATTCGAAGGATGCCAGGCCCATGCCATCACGTGTTTGGCATCGCGCCAGACAAAGTGGGAGGTCTTGCCATGCGGATCGAGAATGTACCAGTCCGAACCATCCGGGTTCATGGTGAACATGCGGGTGGACCAACTCTTGCCCTCCTTGTCCCCACGCCAACGATGCAGGAACAGGAAGCGGCAGCCATCCGTATTGAACAGCAAATGATTGAACCAATGCTTGGCATTGTTGGAGAAACCGCCGGGGTACGGAATCTTGGCGGCGTGCGCAAAGGAGAACAAAAGCTCATGCTTGCCGGTTTGCATGTCCATGCGCCAAATGCCGGCGCTTTCGGGCGCCAGATCGCTGGCGTTCGGGTCGGGCAAGCCGGCATAGCCGTAACCGGGCCGGGTATCATTCAAGCGGCGGAAATCCGGAGCCACCCCCCAGCGGCCATCCGGACTGAGACAATAGACCGGATGCGGCAGCGTGCGTTTTTTGCCCGACTTGACATTCAGCACATGACAAACAAATTGGTTATCCACGAGATCATTCCAGATCAATTCGCTGGTCGAACCCGGCAGCCACTGCAACATGCAGCCCTGCTGCCAATTCCAGGCGCGGCTCTCACCCAGCTCGATCCAGCGATCCTGATCCTGCGTATCAATCATGCCCACTTGGATCACATCGCCCGCCACCGGCGAACGCCCGGCAAAATCCACCTGATTGGCCAACACGAAACGGTTGGTTGGATCAAACAGTTGCTTGTCGTAGTAACCGCGCCAATGGAATTTCGGCCCCCGAGTTATGGCACGAATGGGTGGGAGTTTCTCGCCGGGCTCCGCAGCGCGCAGCGACGGGCGCAGGATTGGCATCGCCGGCAAAGTGAGGGCGATCGTCTTCAGAAAGGCGCGTCGTTTCCATCCACCGCTGGCATGAACCGGAATTGTTTTCATAGTGTGGTGGACACAATTACCCCCGAAAGGCATCCGGGTGCAACCTCGAAATAGGGCAGACTGCGCCTGCCGATGCTATGCCGTTTGAACGCGGCGCAAGTCCACGACGCATTCGACGTGCTGGGTCTGGGGGAACATATCCAGCGGATAAACCCCATTCAGCGTGTAGCGGCCGTCTTCGCAGAGAAGCTTGACGTCGCGGGCCAGAGTCGCCGGGTGGCAGGATACGTAGATGATCTGATGCAAACCGGTCGTGCGCAGTAGGGCCAGGCTTTCCGGGGGACAGCCGGTACGCGGCGGGTCCAGAATGATGGCGGTCTCGTCGGGCGGGAAGCGTTTGAGCAAATCCGGCAGCAGATCCTCGGTACGCGCGGTGATGAATTCGCCGTTGGTGATGCCGCGTTTGGCCATGTTATTGCGCGCGGCCCGCACAGCCATGAGATCCACTTCCACCCCAATGAACGCAGTAACAAGGTCCGCCAGTTCAATACCGAAGAAACCCACGCCGCAATAGGCGTCCACCAGATTCTTCGCGCCACCGTCATGCAGACGGTCGCGGACGGTCTTCACAAGACCGGGAAGCAGGCGGAAATTGTTCTGAAAGAAAGAATCCTGGGGCAGTTCCCAGCCTTCGGGCATCATGCGGAGCACGACCTTGATGCCGCCGCGCGGCGGCGGATTGGCACGCACCTGCCTGATTTGCGCGCTGATTTCCGGCTCGGCGATAGGGCATTCCTCGATGTCCACCACCAGTTGGCTGTCGCAGCAGACATAGCCGATATCCAGCTTTTGCAGCGGCTTATTCCAGCCGCTGCGAATCATGATGCGATTACGATAGCCATACGGGCTCGGACATCCCTGCACCGGATGGACGAGCGTCCCGGCAAAGCCGCCAATACGCTGGAACAAATCGGTGATTTGTTTACGCTTCAATTCAAGTTGGGCGGCATAGTCCAGATGTTGGTACTGGCAACCGCCGCACACTCCAAAATAGCGGCACTGCGGTTGGACGCGGGCCGGAGAAGCGGTCACCACGCGCAGCAATTTGGCGCGCGCGAACCGTTTCTTGACCTCCACCACCTCGACCTCGACCTGTTCGCCCAGCGCCACGAAAGGCACAAACACGACGAAGTCGGCCACGCGCCCGACACCCTCGCCGCCAAAGGCGATATCATCAATCGTGATGGTGAGGCGGGTACCGGGAGAGACGGCAGGTGTGGCTGGGGTATTTTCCATGCTAGGATCCTAAGCAAAACCGGCGGTCGGACTGAATCCGGCCGCCAGTTCAGCACAGGGGTGGGAGTAAAATTACTTTTTATCGTCCTTCTTTTCTTCCGGCTTGGGCTCCTCTTTCTTGGGGGCCAGCATTTCAGGACGCGGCTTGAACAGGGATTCCACTGTCCATTTGGCGACCACGTAGTTCCATTTTTCGAGGCTCTTTTCCTTCTGCAGTTTCTCCTCGGACTTCTTCAGGTTGTCCTTGAATTCCTTGTCCAGCCTGTCTTTATCCTCTTTCTTCTCGTCCTTGCCGGGGGTGCGCTCCTTCGGCAGGTTGGCGGCGACAGTAAAGCTGGTGTAATAGCCATTGTCGTCACTGGTCTTGTTACCGAACTTGAGGACATAGGTGAAACCGTCAAACGTTTCCAAGGTAATCACGGTGGGCTTATCCAAACCGGTGGTCTCGGCTTTGGTGGTGGCAGCGACGACATCCGTAAGGCTGGCACTGCTCAGCGCCGTCGAAGCACTGGAGACCTTGACCGAATCAATCTGCTCATCCTTGCCGGCATCCGCCAATTTCCATTCGCCCGCCTCAGTTTCGCGCGTGACCTTCCAACTATTGGTGGCGTTGGTGGAAACCAAAGTGATGGCTTTGACCTTCTCCACTTTGATCAGGTCCTTGGACAGCCATTGCTCGGGCTTCGGTTCAAGGTTGCTGAAAGCTTCCGTAAGCAACGATACCGAAGCGGTCTCGCCGTTCACCATCACATACCGGCCATCGGGCCATTCGCCACCACCCATCCCACCCATGCCGCCGGGAGATTTCTTCATGTGTTTCTTGCCCAGCAACAGCGTGTGCAGCAGCTTGCCCGACTTATCCTTGAACTCGACCTGCGTGCCGGCGCTCGCGCCCTTGCCCGGCGGCAGCAATTCCAGCCGGCTCAACTGGCTCTGGCTGACTTCCACCGGCTGGCCACCCTTGAGTTCCCACATCTTCTGGAGGAACTCCTTGATGTCGCTGTAATTGGCGGCGAACCCCTCGCGCTCCTGAACGCACCAAAGGTCATCCTGCTTGACGAGATTCAATTCGCCCGAGCCGCCCTTAACAGTGATCTTCGCCACGTCATTCAGCGGAAAGTCCGTAATGAGCTTCTCCCGCGGACGCGCGGTCTGATTCCAGGAGTTCTGCTCCTTTTTGTACATGACGAGTCCCGCAGCGCCGAGAATAGCGCCGGCCAGTATGATTAAGAGGAGTTGTTTTTTGTTCATTTGGCGGCAGTACGTTTACGGTTATAGACGGCCAGTCCGAGTCCAAAGATCGTCACCAGCGCCGGCATCCCGGCGATGTTGACCCACTTGAGCTTGTTGGACATTGCTTCTTCCTCGCTGCGCAATTCCTTGCGCACCTGCTTGAGGCGCTTGCTGGTTTCCACTTCGCTCTTGCGATATTTTTCAATTTCGGCCTTTGCTTCCGGCGGCAGCACGAAGCGCTGTTTGGCGTCAGGCTTGGCTTGCAGCTCGCTGATCTTGCGGCGCAATTCATTCTTGTCGGTTTCCAGCTTGGCCAGCTCCGTCTGGAAGCGCTCGGCAGCCTTGGCCTGCATATCGCGGATCAAGGTGAAATAACGGGCCTTGGTGGCGCGGCTGCGGGCATTCACCAGGTTGCTGTCGCCGCTGTAGAGTTCCACGGTGTTTTGCAGCAGGCTCAGATTCCCCGCGTTGGGGATCATCACGCGCTGGCCGAAGAAGTTACCCTGCTCAGCGTAAAACTGCTCGTGCAGCATATCCACGTCGCCAAACAGGATCACCTGATTGTCCGCCTTGCAGACTTTCAGCGAGTCATCCTTCTTGGCCTCGGGCTTTTTCTCGTCCTTCTTGTCGCCCTCGGGTTTGTCCTCGGGTTTGCCATCGGGAAAAGCGGTCTTGAACTTGCCGGAGAGGCGCACCGCGACGTTATATTCCTTACCCGACGACTTGAAGTCTTTGGCCACCTGCTCACCCGACATTTCCGCCATGAACCGATCCACCAATTGCGAATTGGGCGAACTCTTCATCAGCACATCCTGCTTCAGGCCCTCCACCGGAGTGCCGGTGAAAGCGCCCGCAAAGGCCATGACCACGTTATCAATCTGGCTGGTGATAATCTCATCCTGTTTGAGATGCTGGGCGTCGAACGCAGGTAACAGATGCGCCACGCGGGGATGGAAACGCGGATTGCGCAGCCCCATATCCACCAGCACCTTGCTGGAATCGAACTCCATTCCCCACGTCTTGAGCAATTTCTCCAGGTTGGAGCCGCTGGATTGCTGCCCGCGCATCGGGTCAGAGCGGCCTTCCATCGCGCAGAACGGATCGAGGAAACAGACCAGCTTGCCGCCGCGCATGATGTACTGGTCAATGGCGAACAGGGTTTTATCGGAGAGGTTCTTCGGATGAATCAGCAACAGGACCTTGATGTCGTTGTCCAAAGAGTCGAGGTCCGAATTGAGCTGTTTCACCGTGAAATCGCGCTCCAATTCGCTGATGAACATCCACGGCGGCTGTTGCTGCGGCTGCTGCCCCATCTGCATCATCATGGGGTTCATCGGCGTGCCGAAAATCGGCGCACCGCTGATAATGCCGATCGTGGGCCGCTGCGGATTCATCACGCGAGAGATGGCCCGGGAGAGATCGTACTCCAGGTACTTATCGCGCTCCGGTGTCAGGAAAGGCAGCGCCACCTTCTCGTCGAGGTAAGCGATGGAGACACCCAAGTAGATGGCTTCCCCGCCCATGCTGAGGCTCTTGCCCTCGACGCCGTCCATGTTCGCGAAGTCTTCCGCGTCCGTGTCCGGTTGCGGATCGAGCTTTTCCACCTGGAGTTTGCCGCCGGAAAGCTTCTTGTACTCCGCAAGCACGTCGTCAATGCGCTGCGCGTAATTGCGCAGCGGCACCGGCATGTTGTTGTCGTTCTGCGTGCAGTAGAACCGGACTTTGACGGGGCCGTCGAGCTTGCCCAGGATGGCTTTGGTGCCGGCGGAAAGCGTGTACGCCTTCTCCTCGGTCAAATCCATCCGGAACCGCCACAGGCCCACCATGAAGTTAATGGCGACCACGATCAGCAGCATGATCGCCACGCCAACCGTCGAATACAGTACCGTCTCAAATGATTTATGTTTCATTGCTCGTGGAAAGTTAAATTAATGACCAGAACGCAAATTGCGAATCACGACGCCCGTCGTAAACAGGGAGAAGCCGATGATGGACAGGAAAAACACGATATCCCGAATATCCAGCACGCCTTTCTGGAAGCCTTCAAAAGGCGGCATGACGCTCATGCCCGCAATGGCTTGCACCAGGGCCGGATTCGCCCACTTGACCAGCATGTTCGTCACCGGCGGCCAACCCGCCAGGATGAGGAACAGGCAGATGACCACCGACAGGATGAAGCTCACCACCTGGTTGCGGCTCATCGCCGAGGTCATTGAGCTGACGGCCAGATAAGCGCCGGCCAGCATCAGGCTGCCGACATAGCCGCAGAAGATGATGCCGTTATCCGGGGTTCCCAAACGATTCACCGTGAGGATCACCGGGAAGGTCAGGACCAGGGCGAGCGCCAGAAACGCCCACGCCGCGAGGAATTTACCCACGATGGCCTGCCAGGGAGTGATTGGCATCGTCAAGAGCAACTCCATCGTGCCCATGCGGCGCTCCTCAGCCCATAGCCCCATGCCCACCGCCGGCACCAGGAACAAATACAACCACGGATGCCACATGAAGAAAGCGGTCAATGATGCCTGATCGCGTTCAAAAAAACCACCCACCATAAAGGTGAAAAATCCCGACAACAGCAGGAAGATGACGATAAACACATAGGCCACCGGGGAGTTGAAGTAACTCGCCAACTGCCGCTTGGCCACGCATTTGATATTATTGAGGGCGTTCATTATTTGGTCTCCTTGGCCGTATCCGGCATGGTGATATTGCGGAAGACCTCATCCAGGCGGCCTTCCTCGGTGTGTAATTCTTCGACTTTCCAGTTTTCCCGGGCGATGACTTCTGCCACGGCCCGCGCCAGCTCACCGTTGGCGTCCGGCTTGGGATAGACGCGCGCGATCACGAGACCGCCGTCTTCCTTGACGATGGTCGCCTTGCGGGCCGACCGGGCTTCGTTCAATTTCTGCACCACCACGTTGGCGGCCACTCCCTGCAAGCGCACGGTCACCGCCCCGGCGATTTCCGATTTGCGTTTCAACTCATCCGGCGTGCCATTGGCGACCACTTGGCCGCGGTCAATAATCATGGCGCGCGAGCAGGCGGCTTCCACTTCCTCCAGGATGTGCGTGGAGAACACAATCGCCTTGGTCTGCCCCATGCGCTTGATCAGGCTGCGCACTTCGTGCTTTTGGTTCGGGTCCAGGCCGTCGGTGGGTTCGTCCAGGATCAGCACCGGCGGATCGTGGATGATGGACTGCGCAAAGCAGGTGCGGTGCCGGTACCCCTTGGAAAGGGTATCCACGCTCTGCTGGAGGACATTCTCCAGGAAACACATCTCGACCGCCCGGCCGATCGCCTTCTTCTTCTCGTCGCCGCGCAATCCGCGAATTTCGGCGGCGAAATTCAGGAAGCTATAGACGGTCATGTCATTATAGGACGGCGCATTTTCCGGCAGATACCCGATCAACGCCTTGGCCTGAAGCGGCTCCTGCGTAATATCGTGCCCGCCCACCGTCACGGTTCCTTCCGTCGGCGGAATGAACCCGGTGATCATGCGCATGGTGGTGGATTTACCGGCCCCGTTCGGCCCCAGGAAACCCAGCACTTCGCCTTTCTCCACGGTGAAGGAAATGCCGTTCACGGCCCGTTTCGCGCCGAACGACTTCGCTAAATTTTGTACTTTTATCATGTTTGTCTCACAATCACACCGGCTTCCCGGTGTTGTTTGCCATACCATCCCGCCACTCTACCCTTTTCAGGCGAGCCACACAGGCTCGCCATTTTCACCCTTCTGTCAAGAACTTACGTGCAATTTGACACTCTCCACAAGAAACGTTCAAAAAAAGTTCAAAAAAATATCCCGGGTATTTTCGGCAGGACATCCCGCCCCGGAACTGCTAGATTACATTGCCAGACGGCGTTAATCGGGCCATGATATTCCTTTAGTTGTGACCGTTGCACCACACATGGAGACCTTGCGACAGTGGGCCAAAAGCCCGCTGGGCTTGGCCTTTATCCTTTCGATCCTGTTCCATTTGGTTTCGTTTGGCATCTATCGGGCAGGCAAAAAAATCCATTGGGACGGGCAGGATAAACTGCTGGCCATGCTCGTCCCCAAGCCGAGCAATACGGAAATGCCTTTGCTGAAACTATATCAGTCGCTGCTGTTTCCCCAGCCCGATCCCCGGCTGGCGCAACAGCGGCCCCCGCCACAGACGCCGCAGATGTTCATCTCCGTGGACCCCTTGCAGGCGACAGCGGAGGCTCCGAAAAACCCCAAATACTACTCCGCCCTGAACTCCCAGGCCGCCAACCCGGTGAAAAAAGCCAATTCCGACGAGGTGAATATAGACGGTCGCCAAAAAAACATGATGCAGGCGATTGATATTCCCGTGCCCGTCGTTTCCCCGGAATTGCGTCGCGCCGAGCCGCCGACCAAAGCCAGCCCCCAGAATCCCGAGCCACCCCAACCAAAGCCGGTTGAGAAAACCGAACCCGAACAATTGCGGCCCGAATTGAAGCCCAAGCCCAAGGGTGGCGAAACGCCCGGGCAATTGGCGTTGGCCAAACCGGTGGATGTCGCCCGCCCGAACGACGGCCAGGCCCACACCGAGGATGGCAAGGATGACCGCGCCCAAAAGGCCACCCCGGACCGCAAACCCGTCCGTCCGCGCACCGTGGCGGAAGCCAAAGCGCATCTGGCGAACAACCAGATTGCCGGCGAACGCATTCAACAACCCGGCGGTGTGCCCAACTTTGGCATCGTCTCCTCGCTCGACGCCAAGGCCACCCCGTTTGGAGCGTATGACGCCATCATCATTGCCGCCGTGCAACAGCGCTGGTGGAATTTGCTTGAGGACGCCCATTACTCCTTGGACCGCCATGGGCATGTATCCGTTGACTTCACGCTGCATGCCGATGGCACGGTGCGCGCGGTCACGGAAGCGGAGAATACCACCGGCGTGCTCTGGGGTGCCATCTGCCAGCGGGCCATCAGCGAAGTCTCCCCGTTCAAGCCTTGGACGCAAGAGATGCTGCAATTCTACGGCACCAACCAGCGCCACGTCCGCTTTACTTTCTATTACTATTAGCAGGTCCCGGTTCCTGACTGAGTCTCTCTTGCCCCCGCTGCCCGGCGAGAAAAACACTACGCATCGCCGTGTATCAACCAACCCGCAACTATGTAACGCGCTTTTTTCATCGCCAACCGCGCGGTTTCGGGGCAGAATCCCGCGCATGAAAACCACGACGAAAGTATGGCTGGGCGCAGGCGCGGTGCTCGCTCTCGTCGTGGCGTTGATCGGCTACAAAATCAAGACTGCCGAACCCAGTTATCAGGGGAAGAGCTTGAGTGAGTGGTTGGGGGAATGTAACCCATACGAAGTTCCTTCGGTAGATGGTTCTTACCCCTCAACAAACAACGCATTTGCTTCAGCCATGCGAGCCATGGGCACCAATTCCTTGCCAATATTGATTGAATGGCTGCCCCCGAGGAATCCAACGGTGCAGAATTGGCTTATAAAAGCAAATAACAAACAAGATTTCATTCGCTTGCCAACTGGCTCCGACCCACGCACAAGCAGTTATCAAGCAGTTGCGGCAATAGCTGCCCTGGGACCATCCGCCAAACCAGCGATCCCGCAACTCGTCGAGTTGTTAAATCACACCAATGTCACAGTATATGCCACTGCTGCCTTGGTAGCCATTGGACCAGAGGCGCACCCAGTGATTTTGCAGGCATTGCGTCATACGAATAGCGCAGTCCGGGTGGCGGTCATTTGGGGGCTTGGGCAAATGCCGGGTGATAAAGAATTCGCTGTGCCCTCCCTGATCTCCCTGCTTAATGACAATGATACAGGGGTTCGTCGCCGTGCTGCTTTCCTGATAGGATGCATCCAAAGGAAGCCGGAAATAACCATTCCTGCGCTGCTTAAAGCTTTTCCGGATCCTGATCCCCATGTAAGCAGCCATTTGGCATTTGCACTTAGCCGATTCGGCACCAACGCCGTCGCAGCCTTGCCAGCATTACGGCAACTCCAGGCGCAAACCAATCTGGATTTTATAGAACAATTTTATATAAAGAATGCTCTCAGAAAAATCTCCCCCTCCGAATATCCACCCGCCACCAATATCGTTCGGACTCGACGCGGTCGGACGGCGCAGCCAGCCCCAAAGACGGAACCGGCCCCGCAATAAACTTCTCGGGTAACCACCCCGGCGACAGCCGATGGAAGCCATCCGCAGATCATCCTGCCCAGGGTGCCCTTCCCAACCCGCGGAACACCCGAAAGACCCACGACACCCCCGTTTTTGATGTTTTTTGCGGTTTTTTGAGGGTTGGGGACGGGTCATTTTCAAAAAGGGCCGTCACGGAAACATTTCTTGACGCAAAAATTTCTTTCCGTGGCGGAAAAATTTCCTTTCCCGACGGAAATCTTTCGTTTCTCGACGCAGAAATTTGGTTTCTTGACGTAGAAAAATGATTCCTCGGCGGAAATATTTGGTTTCCCGACGTAGAAATTCCGTTCCTTGACGGAAGTTTTTGGTTTCCCGACGGAGAAATTTGGTTTTCCGACGTCAAGAAATGTTTCCGTGGCGTCAAGAAACCATTTCGTGACGCCATGAAAATCTCCAATGCCGTCACGGGGGTTTTCCTTGATGGAAGGGAAAGTCTCCGTGACGTCAGGGAACGTTCCGTTGACGCCGGGGAGCGGCATTTTTGTGGCAGCGGCAGGTTCCGTGACGCCACGGCGGACCCTTTGGATGCCACGAGATTAAGCTTAGGCGGTCATCCGGGGTTCCCGGATCGCCACAAGCGTAAACCCGATCTCGGGCACTGAGGCAAGGGTGCCGAAGCACCCGCCCCACGCGCTACTCCCTGCCGGGTCGCTCTCGACCAAGGCGGCTACGGGAGGGGAGTTTCTGCCTTCGCAGATGGCTGAAGTATGAAAGGAGGTTTCCGGGACGAATTCCGGGCTGCGTACCGCTTCGTTGCTTTCGTAAAACAATTTTCCCGGCTGGACTCGCCTGGTGTTCCAATGTTACATTGAGGCATGTCCCGTTGTTTGCGGCAAATTGTCTATTTCATGCTGATCTGGATCGGATGTTCCGTCCAGGCGGATAACTTTTTCCCCACCAATTCGACTTGGCGATATTTCATTGGCACCACCGAGGCTTCCTCCCCCGTGGATGCCTGGCGGCAGAACACGTACAACGACGCGAGTTGGAGCGAAGGCCAGGCGCCGATCGGGTATGGAGACCCGGGGATCGTCACAGGCGTGCCCACGAGCGAGAACGGCGGCTACGTGAGCATGTTTTTCCGAAAAAGTTTCAACGTACCCAACCCCACGGCGGTCAGCCGGCTGGATCTGGCAGTGCGGGTGGACGACGGTTATGTGGCGTGGATCAACGGGGTGGAAGTGGGGCGCTACAACTTTTCCACAAACGCACCGGTGTACAACGCTACGGCCACAAATAACATTGAGCCGACCTGGATTACGAATTCCATTACCACGAATGTGGCGGCGTATCTGGTCCCAGGCAATAATGTGATCGCCATCCAGGTGTTCAATTACAGTCAGCCAAGCGTGGATTTGTTATTTGATGCGCAGTTATCCACGCCGGGCAATGCGGCCTCCCCAGTGATCACGGATATTGCCCCGCCAGCCGATGCCATCCTCAACCAGTTGAGTCAGATCACGGTGACGTTCAGCGAGGGTGTGACGAATATTTTTCCGGCCAGTTTGCTGATCAACCAGGCCCCTGCCACAAATATGCTGCGCGTGGCCAGCAATCAGTTCACTTTTCAGTTTACCACGCCCGCCGCTGGGAACGTGGATATGACTTGGAACTTGACGACGAATATCACCGACCTAGCCAGCAATGCCTTCGCCGGTCTGACTTGGTCTTACTTGCTAGATTTCTCCGCGAGCTCGAATCAGCTCTATATCAATGAATTTCTAGCCGCGAACAAGAATTCCATCCGCGACGAAGACGGGGATGCCTCGGATTGGATCGAGATTTTCAACGGCGGGGCGCTGACCGCCAACCTCACGGGCTGGGCGCTAACGGATGAGGCCACGAATCTGGTAAAGTGGCGCTTCCCAAATATCACACTCGCACCGCGCGCGTACCTAGTGGTGTACGCATCGGGGAAGAATCGCACGAATGCGAGCGCGAAATTGCACGCGAATTTCCAGTTGGATAAGGGGGGGGAATATCTGGCGTTGGTGGACCCGCAGACAAATGTGGTTTCGGATTTCGGGGGCGTGTATCCGCCGCAGAGCACCGACGTTTCGTATGGGCGCGTGCGCGGGGACTTGGCGCACTTCGGGTATTTTTCCATGCCGTCCCCCGGCGGGCCGAATATGTCCTCGGGCGGCGGGTTTACGACGGACATTGTGTTTTCGCGCGGTAGCGGAA
Organism: Verrucomicrobiota bacterium; assembly: GCA_037139415.1. Lineage (NCBI taxonomy): Bacteria > Pseudomonadati > Verrucomicrobiota > Verrucomicrobiota bacterium. The sequence continues at coordinate 34,434 of JBAXGN010000020.1, forward strand.
CGTTTACGAACACCTTCCAGTTGACGCTGAACACGGCTGATACGAACGCGCAGATCCGCTTTGTGGTCGGCTCAACCTTGCCGACGGAGAGTTCGCCGCTGTATGCGGGGCCGATCACCGTCTCGAACACCACCGTGGTGCGGGCGCGCGCGTTCGCCGCCGGGTTGCTGCCCGGTGAAGTCAAGAGCCGCAGCTATATTCAGATGGAAACCGCCACGAATACCGCCGCGTTTAATACGGATGTGCCGATTGTGCTGCTGCACAGCTACGGCGCGGGCGTGCTGCCCACCAACGGGGATTCTTTTGTCATCGTGCAGGTGTACGAACCGAAGAATGGCGTGGCGATGTTCACGAATGCGCCCGATCTAGCCATGCTCGGGATTTACCATGTGCGCGGGAAAAGCAGCTACTCGTTCCCGAAGCGGAACTTTTTCGTCGAGCTGCAGGATGAATACGGGGATGACAAACATGTGTCATTTGCGGGGTTGCCGGATCAGTCCGATTGGGTGCTGTATTCCATTTATCAATTTGATCCCTCCATGATGCACAATCCCATGGCGCACGCTCTGTTCCGACAGATGGGACATTATTCCGCGAACACCAGCTTTGCGGAGCTATTTTTGCACATCGGTACCAACAACCCCGCGATTGCACCACTGACCTTCTCCAGCAACTATAACGGACTGTACGTCATCGAGGAGAAAATCAAAATTGGGAAAAATCGGGTGGAAATTGACAAGCTGCTGCCCGAGCAAACCAACGCGACGACCATCACCGGCGGGTATTTATTCGACGTGGACGATCCGCCCACCACGTTTTCAGTCGCCGGGGTCAGCAATGTGCGATCCGTGGACCCCTCGCACATTGAGATGAACAGTGCCGAACGCACCGCCCAGAAGAATTACTTGAATAGTTACTGGACGGCCTTCAACACCGCCCTGAATGGGACCAACTGGCTCAACCCCACCAACGGCTACCGCGCGTTTGTCGATACACCTTCCTGGATTGATTTTCATTTAAACAATTTTATCGTCTTCAATGTGGACGGACTGCGGCTGAGTTCGTATTTTTACAAGCCGCGCGGCGACAAATTATACCAAGGGCCAATGTGGGACTTCGACCGCACCCAGGGTTCGACCGATCTGCGCGCCTATAATCCCCGGCTCTGGCGCAGCGGGTATTCGGATTGCGGCACGGATTTTTTCAGCAGCGGCAACACCTTTGGTAATGCGTGGTACAAGCGATTGTTTTTGGACCTCGACTTTTTCCAAGCGTGGATTGACCGCTACCATGACCTCCGCCGCGGCGCGTATTCCACCACAAATGTCTGGGCCATGATTGACAGCTTCGCCAATCAGGCCCGTAACGGCCAGTCCCGCGACGTTGTCAAATGGACCATCAATAAACCGCGCTATGGAACCGTGAATCAGGTCGGGCTTTCCTATACTTTCCCCAATCCCGGCATGTATCAGGGCGAGGTGGACTTCCTGAAATACTGGTACGCCAACCGCTTTGACTTCCTCGACAGTCAACTGGCGCGCCCCCCAGCCCTGAGCCGCGCGGGCGGACCGATTACCAATTTGACTCTGACCGTGACAACGCAGGTTGGGCAGATTTATTACACGCTCAACGGCACGGACCCCCGCGCCTCCGGCGGCGCGATCAGCACCAACGCCATCCTTTACACAAATGCCATCGTACTCACGAATAATGCTCGCGTTGTGGCCCGTACATACGACACCAATTACTATTACGTGTATCTCGGCAGTAACGCTCCCCCCACCAACAGCCCATGGTCCGGCACCGTGGAAGCGACCTACGTTGCACAAACCCCGCAATTCGTGGTAACGGAAATCATGTTTAATCCGGCAGCGCCGACGAATGGCAGCACAAATGACGCCAGCGCGTATGAATACATTGAGCTGAAAAATGTCGGCACGAACATGTTAACCCTGGCGGGCTTCCACTTCACGAACGGGATTTACTTTGATTTCTCCACGGGCACCGTCAGCCAATTGGCCCCCGGCGGCTATGTGCTGCTGGTGCGCAATCGCAACGCGTTTCTCAGCCGTTATCCGGGCGTGACGAACATTGCCGGGGAATATTCCGGGAGTTTGAATAATAGCGGCGAACGGCTGTTCCTGGAAGGGCCGCTGAAAGAGCCGATTCTGAATTTTAGCTATGATAATTCCTGGCAGGCGATGGCGGATGGCAACGGTTTTTCACTGGTGCTCAGCAATGAATATGCTCCGTTTTATTCCTTAACCAATCGCGCCAGTTGGCGCTTGAGCAGCACGGAGGGAGGTTCGCCCGGACAGGTGGACGCGGTCGTGCCGAGCATTAGCCCCATCCTAGTTAATGAACTGCTGTCCGCACCCCTGACCGGCGGGGTGGATACCGTGGAATTATATAACCCTAACGCCTCGGCGGTGGACATCAGCGGCTGGTATCTCTCGGATGCGTTTAATAATCCCCGCAAGTACTGTTTTCCTGCCAGCAGCATTCTGCCAGCCAACGGCTACCTGGTGGTGAATGAGACCGCATTTAATGTGGGCAGCAACTCCTTTGCCTTTTCATCCAATGGCGACGATGTCTGGCTCTATGCCGGCAACACCAACCATTTGCTGGGCTATTATCACGGGTTTTCCTTTGGTAACTCCGAGCCCGGTGTGACCTTCGGGCGATATGTGACCAGCACGGGCGAAGAACAATTTGTGCCCCAAGCCACCGCGACACTGGGTACAAACAATACGGGCCCGCGTGTCGGCCCACTGGTGTTCACCGAGATCCATTATAATCCCACATTGCCGGGAGATGCCTACGTGGAAATCATGAATATCACGACCAATGTGGTCCCATTGTACGACCCCGCTGCCCCTACCAACACCTGGAACGTGCATGGCCTGGATTTTTACTTCCCCACCAATGTTTCGCTAAATCCCGGCCAGACACTGCTGGTCACGGGAACTAATGCCGCCACGTTTCAGACTGTGTATGGCGTGAACAGCAACACCCTGGTGTTCGGACCATTCGCTGGCGGTCTGCAAACCAACGGCGAAACCTTGAAGTTGGAACGTCCCGGAACACCCACGACTAACGATGTTCCCCATTACACGGTGGATGAGATCAACTACGATGTGGTCGCACCTTGGCCGGCCTACGCCACTAATGGGAGCAGTTCATTGCAACGAGTGAAGCCGGAAGCCTACGGCAATGATCCAATAGCCTGGAAACTGGCGACGATCTCTCCGGGGATGGCCCCGCCCGTATTGGTGCAATCCCCAATATCGCAAACCAGCAACGCAGCAAGCAATGTGAGTTTGAATGCCGTCGTGTTGGCACCGTTAGCCCCGCGTTATCAATGGTATTTCAATTCCGCTCCGCTGACCAATGCCACTAACGCCACATTGAGCCTCGCCAACATTAGCTGCACCAACGACGGCCAGTATCTGGTGATCGCCACAAACCCGGTTGGGGCCGTGACCAGTACCGTAGCCACATTGACCATTCCAGGTACCGCGCTGCCCAGCATTGTCACCTCCCCTCAATCACAAACGAATGACATGGGAAATACGGTCACACTCGCCATGGTGCCCTCTCTGTCTTGCAATCCACTTCGCTTCCAATGGCTCTTCAATAACAATCCCCTGGCTGGCGCCACCAATGCCTCGCTGGTGATAACGAATGTCCAACTGACCAACAGCGGCTCTTACTCCGTTATCATGAGTAATGTGGCGGGGAAAGCGACCAGCGCAATCGCGACGCTGACCATTCTGTCGTTACCGGTTATCACGGGGCCTCCGGCCAATCAATCCGTTTACCCGGGCCAAAGCGCGAGTTTTGGTGTGACTGTCACAGGCTCACCCCCCTTGATGTATCAATGGTATGGCAAGGGCATCCTGCTGGCTGGAGAAACCAACACAACACTGCTTTTAAGTGATGTTCAGTGGGAGCAAAGTGGAAACTATCAGGTGGTCGTGAGTAATACCTATGGCAGTGTCACCAGTGCGCCGGCAACGTTGACCGTTTGGATCGCCCCGGTAATTACCAGCCAACCGCAGAGCCGGACCAATCTGGTGGGAACCACCGCCAGCTTTGCCGTAACTGCCAATGGTGCGCCTGATCAATGGTATCAGTGGTACAAATCCGTGACCAGTAACCAGTGGTCAGGCATCAATGGCGCGACCAATTCTCAATTATCAATTTCCAATTGCCAATTGAGTGACGCCGGTAGCTACTCAATGGTGGTCTCCAATGTCCTCGGTTCAGTAACCAGTGCAGTGGCGGTATTGACAGTGTGGCAGGCACCAGTGATCACCACCCAACCCCAGAACCAATCGAATCTCCTGAGCGCAACCGCCAGCTTTTCGGTTTCCGCATACGGTTCGCCCGAGCCATGGTATCAATGGCGGTTCAATGCCACCAATGTGCTGGCCAACCAAACCAACTCTACCTTGACCCAGACCAACATCCAGACAACGAACGCCGGTAATTATTCGGTGGTGATCACCAACACGGCAGGCGTGGTAACCAGCGCCGTGGCGACACTGACAGTCCTGACTCCCCCAACCATCACCCAACAACCGGTGGGCACATCCGTCTATGCGGGACAAAGTGCCACCTTCACGGTAACCGCCATCAACCCGGCTCCGATTACCTACCAGTGGTTCGGCTTGGGCGCAGGGCTATCCGGACAAACCAACGCCATCCTGACCCTTACCAATGTGCAGGCCGCACAGGAAGGCGAATACTTTGCCCTGGCGGCCAATGCGTATGGATCAGCCACCAGCAGCGTGGCCCTGTTGGCGTTGCGCATCCTGCCGCCTAGTTCGGCTCCCGGATATTTTTACTTTGCAAACAGCTCTGGTAGCCGCATCTTTCACCCCACCGACACGGCGGGCGGGGCGACAACAAACACTTCGTCACTTAAGAGTAATACCGTCCCCTTTGGCAATCTGCGAATATCGGTCTATTACGGTGTGGGTGGCGGACCGTTGCAAACCAACCTGAACGATGTGCGCGCCTGGAACTGGAACGGCTCGAATAGCGGCAATGCGGGGATTTCCGGCAACGCATTGCTGGCGGAAACGGGCAAGGGAATCATCGGGTTTGGCACTTTGTTTGGCGGGCAGTTTTCCGCTGGAAACACAACTCTTACCGCCTATCGCACAGATGCCGCCGCCACCTACCCGATGCAGGTGCGCGGCTGGGATTGCAACGCGGGCGGGGGAAGTCCGACTTGGGAATCGTTCCAGCAAAAGCTGACGGCGGGAACCTTGCCCATCGGCACGCTCTACGGACTTTCTCCGATCTTTAACCAGACGGCAAATGCGTCCACGTCATTGTCAATGCCGTATTGGCAATTGACGACGGTGATGGCACGTTCACCCGTAATTGCCATCCAACCGCTGAGCCAGACTAACCTGATGGGAACGACGGCAAACTTTAGTGTGTCGGCGACCGGCAATCCGGCACCCTGGTATCAGTGGTACAAATCAGTGGTCAGTAACCAGTGGTCCGTCATCAGTGGCGCGACCAATTATCAATGGTCCATTTCCAATTGTCAGTTGAGTGACGCTGGCAGTTACACGGTTGTCATTACCAATGTAGCCGGCTCCGTGACCAGTGCTGTGACGGCCTTGACTGTCCTGGGTTCGCCACAGATTACCGCCTTAACCTCAACCAACCAGACCGTGCTCTGGGGCAGCAACGCGGTGTTCACGGTTTCCGCCTCCGGTTCCACGCCACTCTATTATTACTGGTATCTTAACTCGAACTTTGCTTCGGTGGTCAGCGCGCAAGTGAGCGTGACCAATCCGGCGGTGAGTTGCGGCAACCAAGGGGATTACTATAATGTCGTGGTCAGCAATGCGTATGGCACCGCCATCGCTGGGCCCGCCTATCTCGGCGTCATGGACAGCCGGTTGCCGGCCTTCACCCCGGCCTTGGTGCATGTCACCAACACCGTGGACAAAGGTTCCAATGCGACCCTGACTGTGGGGGTATTGCACACCTGCAATGAGGCGTATCGCTGGTATTTCGGCCCCGATTTGTTGCCGACGCAGACAACCCCGACCTTATCCCTGACCAATGTGGGGCTGAGTCAGGCGGGCACCTACTCGCTGGCGCTGTCCAATGCCAACGGAACTGCTTTGGGTACCGCCATGACGCTGGTCGTGCATTACACCGTGACGAAGCCCACCATCAAGGTGGAGGAGAACAAGTTCACGCTGGCGGTGGAGGCCGAGCCGGGCCGGGCCTATTGGCTGGAGGTGCGCGATTCGTTGTCTTCCGGTACTTGGACCGTCATTCGCGGGGTAACCAATACCAGTGGTTCCACGCAGCTTTTGGATACCAATGCGGCCGCCCAGCATCGCTTCTACCGAATCGGTAGCGCTTTGCTTCCATAAGATCCGGATGTACTCACGTTGCCACCAGCTATGGTTGGCTCGACACCCTTGGCGATCCACCCTCTGGCTTTGAAACTGGCGCGTTCACTTCAGCCATTTGGCCGCATCCACGGCTGCGTAGGTGATGATGATGTCCGCGCCGGCGCGACGCATCGCCAGCAGACTTTCGAGCATCAGGTTTTTCTCGTCCACCCAACCATTGGCTGCCGCCGCCTTCACCATGGAATACTCGGCACTGACGGCATACGCCGCGGTGGGCAGGCCAAACGTGGCTTTGACGCGATATAAAATATCCAGATACGCCAGGGCGGGTTTGACCATGACCATGTCCGCCCCTTCGGCAATATCCATGGCCACCTCGCGCAAGGCCTCCTCGGCATTGGCGGGGTCCATCTGATAACTGCGGCGATCTCCAAAATGAGGCGTGGATTCCGCCGCGTCGCGGAACGGCCCATAAAACGCGGAGGCAAACTTGGCGGCATAGGAGAGAATGGGTGTATCGGTCAACCCACCAGCATCCAGCGCCTCGCGAATGGCTTTGACCCGGCCATCCATCATGTCGCTCGGGGCCACGATGTCCGCCCCGGCTTCCGCATGGCTCACGGCGGTGCGGGCCAGCAATTTCAGGGTGGGATCGTTGACTACCCGCCCGGTGCGATCATTGGCGCGAATGACGCCACAATGCCCGTGGCTGGTGTATTCGCACAGACAGACATCGGTGATGACCAGTAATTCCGGCAGCTCCTTTTTCAACCGACGTATTGCCTGTTGCACAATGCCGTCGGCCGCATAAGCGCCCGACGCTTTCTCATCCTTCTGATCCGGCAAGCCGAACAATAACACCGCCGGTACACCGTGCTCCATGGCATGAGCGGCTTCTTTGACCAGTTCATCCGGTGACAGTTGGAACACACCGGGCATGGATTTGACCGGGATGCGCAGGCCGCGCCCGCTGCGCACAAACAGCGGCAACACCAGTTGTTCAGGACTTATGCGTGTTTCACGCACCAGACGCCGCAGGGCTGGCGACTGGCGCAACCGGCGCGGACGTTGCACGGGAAACTGACCGATGATCGGCGATTTCATGACCAAAGTGTACCCGACTTTGGACGGGGCGCAACGTTAGAAAAGTCAACCACCACTGATCATCCGCCAGCCCGCCCCCCATTTTTCCACAGGCCACCGACCAGACCGGCGACAATGGCGACGCTGCCCCACAGTTGCCCCCAGTGCAGCGTTTCTCCCAGCCACAGCATGGCGATGATCACTCCGGCAACCGGTTGCGCGAAGATCGTCAGTGCCGTGATATTAACCGGGGTTTCACGAATCACGACAAACCACAGCGCGTATCCAAACACCGTGCAGACCAGGGACAGATAGAGGAGCATCGCCCACGCTGAAAGCGGCAGTTGAACTGCCAGCGGAATGACCGACATCCCGTCCCGGGCCAGATTCAGCAGCGTGCCCGCAAACAAGGCGGTGGCCAATAATTTATAGGGACTCGCCCGCTCCAGGATCGGCTTGCCGATGACCGAGTATGCCGCCTCCGCCAGAAACGAGGTCAGCACCAGCCCATTGGCGGTCAGTTGGTGCCATTGAAAACCGGATTCCCAGACTTTGGAAATGAGCAGGACGCCCACCATGCCGCAGAGGAACCCGAACCAGCGGCGCGGGGCAATGTGCTCCCGCAACAGCAGCGCCGCCGCCAGCGCGCACAACAACGGTTCCAGCGCCATGAGCACCGCCGCATCGCTCGCCTGCCCCATTTGTACGCCCATGGTTTGCAGGCGCGGCCCGAGGCTGAAAACCAGCACCCCAATGCCGCCCGCCTTCAGGAGATCGAGTCCGCGCGGGGCTTTGCCAGGGAGCCACGGCCACAGCAACGCGCAGGCAACCGCAGCGAGCCCGTAACGAAACAGCACGATGCCTCCCGCATCAAGCCATGGCGAGAGGGCTTTGAACATGGTCAACGTGGCTGCCCACAGGCAGTTCATGCCGACCAGCAGAATAAGATAAACCGGTTTCAAACCGGACCGAGAGTAGGGAGTGAGTGCGTGGACTGCAAGTGTTGTCGAATGCTCATCAGTTATCAGGGGGATTTCAAATCTCAGATTTCAAATTCCATAGGAGGAAGGGGACGGATGGGAGCGAGCAAAAAGCCAAAGCATTACAAATTGATGCGTGGATTTGGGAATTACGTAGCCGCTCGACGTTATTCGGCGCTAATATTCTACTCGCAAATACCGTGAGAAGCTCTGGCTTTCAGCGGCTATTCTATCTCCTTGCTCCAAGCGCCTATTTTCTTGTCCTGTTCGGCCTCTCATTTTTATGCCGGTTCATTTTTCTGCAAAAAATTTCAGGCTTCGGATTTGCTCGTTGTTCGCTTCAATTGGCTTCGCGGGCTGCAGTCTTCGGCCTTATTCCATCCAGTTAATCCTGTCTTCATTTCTCTGCAAAAGTTTGGTTTCGGCTTTCGGCGTCTTCGGATTTATTATGGCGTACTAGTTTTGTCCTAGTTTTATTCCCGCAAAAATCCCTTGAACAATACCAGCCAGTTGGCGTCCGCAAGCGCCCTATTTGTTCCTGACCGGCTTATTCGACTGCTGGAGATCGGTGTTGGAATCAAAAACACCTCCGCGCTTGCCGTCCTCACTCTGGCCGCTGGTGCGGGGCGGGATGCTGGTGCGGTATTCGTCGCGTTGCAGGCCGATCTGCTCAAAGGGAACCGGCTTGAAGGACCCCAGCTTTTTATAGATGAGTGAATCGCTCTTGAGTTGAAAGTTGAGCCTGGCGGCATCCACAAAGCTCGGATCTTCGGTCCCCAAGTCCAGGTTATCGCGAACCGTGCTGTACTGAAGTTCCTCCTTTTTCCCGCTCAAGTGCAGGGTCTGTTTGCAGCGCACGGTCACGTTGTTGGTGATAAAATTTTCGAGCGGCAGATCGCGGCGGGCGGTGAGCAGCTTTGGCAACAGCGGGTAGCGGGTACTCCAAGGCGGTTCCTGGACTTTGGCGGCCAGCAAGCGGGTGGTGAGATTCTTATTGGTGGCATAGCCACGGGAGACGCCGCGCGAATCAAAGTGAATGGCGCGCTCGGTTTCGATGATCAGGTTGTTCATAATCATGTTCTCATGGCCGCCGCCAATGAACGGCCCATAAAACAACCGATAGACCACGTTGCCATAAATGGTGTCACCGCTATCCCCGTCATCCATGTAAAAGGCGTTCGCGCGCGGGCTGTCATGGACGAAATTATAACGCACCAGGTTGCCCTGACTGGTCCAGTCGTTGTAGGTATAGAACGCGCCCATATCGCCCGAGGTGAGCACGACGCGATACACTTCATTATATTCGAGCAGGTGATCATTCCCGCCGTACAGCACTCCGGCGTGCGGCAGGTCATGAATCAGATTATGCGCCGCGCGGCAGCCCACCGCATCGGTGCCGCCGTAGGCCCCGATGTGAATCCCGGCCGCATAGGTTTTCTTGCGCAGCCCCAAGTGATGCAGGTGGTTATTTTCCGCAACGTGGCCTGCGGGAGTCAGCGTCTTGCGGTCGCCGCCACTCAGGTAAATACCGCCGTGCCCGAGCATGTAGAAATCTGAGCTGCGCACCGCGTGCCCAAGGCCGCCACGCACCGTCACTCCGGAACCGGCGAGATTGCGGAACGTGCAACCAGCCACCAGGTTGCTGGCGCCGCCGCTGATCTCCACCCCGTTATTCATCCCGCCTTCCACCACAAACCCGCGCAAGGTCACGTGTGAGACCTCCTTCAGAATGATCAGCGGCTGATCAAGATCGCTCACATAAATATTGGCGCGACTCAAGTCGCCCGGCGGCCAGAAGAACAGGGTCTTGGAATTGAAGTCAATGCACCATTCCCCAGGCTGATCAATTTCCTCCAAGAGGTTCACTGCGCACCATGGTTCCTTGCCGTCGCCTTTCTCCCCGGCCTTGGCGTATTTGCTGCCAATGCCGGCGTTGACCGGTTCGGCGAAGGTGATCTCACGATTGGCCGCATTGATGGATTTCACGAGCACGGTCTGGGGTTCCCAAGGGACGCGCCAGTACCCTTCCAGCCACACACCCTTGTCCACCGGCCAGCGCGCCAACCGATCCTCGCGCGCGATGAACACCCCGCCATGCCGAGTCGGCCCGTTGGACCAGTCACCCTTGTCGAGTACCTTTTCCATGGTGGTGGAATCCTGATTAGGCCAGCGCGAGAGCGGCATGTTCTGATCGTTGAAGTACAACTCGATAATCCCGCCACCGTTGTTGAACACTTTCGGGTAAGGGCCGCAGTGAGCGACGCCCAGCGCGGCCAAGTTGAGTTGCACCAACTTTCCCCGGGCCGCCGGATCGAGACGCTTGACCAACGCGGGATTCACCACCGCAGTAAAGTCAGTTGGCTTGACCTGGCGTCCGGCGTGCAGTCGCACTTCGCTGCCGACCGCTGCCCGATAGACGATGGGAGCAGTGGCTGTGCCGGAGTCTCCGGCGTTCAGTTCAAAGGCTTGCGAGCGCACATGGATTCCCGGTTGCAGCCAAACCGTCACGCCCCCCACAGGCAAGGCCCCCGCTGATTTCAGCGCCCGAATGGCGTCGCGGGACTGCTCCAGTGTCGCAAACGGCCTGCCCCGGGAACCGTCCCCTGCCCCCTGCCCGCCGGGCGCGACATAAAAATCGGCAGCCATGACCGCTGACGAAATTGCCATAAGCACGAGTACGATTAAGGTTTGCATAGGTGTATTTATTGTATGGGGAAACGCGGAGAATTCATAGTCAAAACAGGACATATCCACTCGATCAAAATTCCAACCCATGCCGCTTCGTTTTACAGCAACCATTATTGCCATTCGACCACAGTCTTTGCTGGCATGAGTCGAAAAATGGTTAAAATTGAGAACCCCAGCATGGTAAACTAATCGGGAAGAGATGCGGCTGAATTTAACCGTAAAGAACTGGGGAAGCAGAATCGAAAATTCCATCGGCTGAAAAAATGATGAATGACAAAATTTGACAGTCCCATGGTTCTATGATACCCCATGGGCGCTGAGAAATGCCGCCCGTGTTGCTAATCGGGCCGTACCGGTTCTTTTTCTACGCCGGAGATCGGGAGGAACCGCCCCATATTCACGTGGAGCGGGACCAGCAAATTGCCAAATTTTGGCTCGCCCCAGTCCGGCTTCAACGCAGTGGCGGTTTCAGTAGCGCTGAATTGAATCGTATTCAACGGCTGATCGCGCAAAACCAGGAATTGATGATGAGAAGTTGGCATGAGTACTTTGATCGCTGAACTACGCCCGGTAACCGCCGAAAAGGTGCGGATAACCAATGAATCGCTCACAGTAGAGTTGACGGATGGGAGAATCCTCTCCGTGCCGCTGGCGTGGTTTCCGCGCTTGCAGCACGCCCGTGCCAAAGAACGAGCGAATTGGCGTTGGATTAGCAAAGGGGAAGGCATTCACTGGCCAGACTTGGACGAGGATATCAGCATGGAGAACCTGGTTTTGGGTCAAGCCTCCGGAGAAAGCCAAGCCTCGTTCAAACGGTGGCTGCAACAACGAAAGTGATCCGCCAAGGGACGCGGCAACCAATGGGGATACCGAGTCTGACGATTCAGGTTTTGCGTTCTTTAGCGGCTCATACCCTAATGCCAACATCGGTTTTAGGGTTGAAGCGCAGATTATGCGGAGGGGGATAGGGACAGGGAGCGCCCCGTGATTCGGCGAGCTGTCTCTCGTTGTCCCCCCCACATTTCCCTGCTCCTGCAGACCGATGGTTCAATTGGCCTTGGTCAACTTAACGAAGCGCAGATTCATTGCTTTCCAGGCATCCGCGTTTTTTGGACGCACGCTGACCACCTGTTCGCCGGTCTGCTTGATTTCCAACTGGCCAAGTGTAACTTCCTTGAATTGTTCCCAAGCCTCGGTCTTTTCCGGTTTGCCGCTGACCTGTTGGCCAGCAACGGCCACTACAAATTCCGCACCGCCGGTGGTGGTGGCGCAACTGGCGCTCACGGTGAATTTGCCGGACTGGGGAAATTGCACCTTCCAGGAAGCCCATTCATCGCCTTTATCCCAGAACCCAATGTTGGGCTTGCCGCCCTTGTTTTCCGTTTTGATCTGGCTCCCGTGCATTTCGGCGTCGTCAGCACCCAACATATAGGCGCCTTTGGCATCCGGACCGAGCGGCGCAACGGCCACCACAAACGGCACGTTCTTGAGTTCAGTTCCGGTAATTTTCAGGGCGGTGGTGAACTCGGAAATCTTTTGCGCTGGGAGCGTCACAACCAGTCCTTCCGCCGTCTGTTTCCATTCCACCTTGCCATCAAAACCGAGTAGGCTGACACTGGTAAGGTTATTGATATTTTCACCGGCCGGTTTGGCGAGCGAGCGCACCAGCAATTGCCCATCCTCAGGCCAGCCCAGGGCAATCGCGTAGAGCGTCGCTCCTTTGGTGGTGAAACGAATTTCGCGGGCGTTGTACTTGAAGTCTTCCTTGAAATTACCGCCTTTGACCCTAACCACGCTTTCGCCAAAGACCAGCCAGGGACGCGAGCCATAAATAGCCTCGCCGTGAATGGCGGTCCAAGCAGCTAATTGTTCCAGCATCTGCTCGACTTCTGGATCGAGCGAACCATCCGGGCGCTGCACAACATTCAGCAACAGGTTGCCGTTTTTACTGACGTTATCCACCAGCATGTGAATCACCCAACTCACCGGACGGAATTTCCAATTGCGGTTGTAATACCAGTCGCCAATGGAAGTGTCCGTCTGCCACGGATACGGGTCAATTTTCGGCATGATACCGCGCTCGAGATCCTCAATCCAGCGGCCCTCCGACTTCTGCTTGCAGTTGTAAATCGCTTCGCTCTTGCCGCCATGGCGAGCGGCATCCTGGTTGTAAAGATGGGCGATCATGCTGAGCCCGACCACGTGGTCCTTGCCGAACGCGACGCCACCGTCGCTGTAGAGCAGGTCGGGATGATAATTATCCACCAACTCCTTGATTTCGTTGTACCACTGCTGGTGCCAACGCGGATTTGTACTGTACCAACTTTTGTCGCCCGGTTCCGCCGGGAAATGATACAGCTCCTCGTATTTCGGATTCGCGCCATCGTACGGCACGCCAGCCTTGGGGCCGGTCTTGTCCGCCCGATGGCTGCTCTGAAACCAGGTGAAGCTGGCACCCAAATGTTCCGAGACGCCAAAACGCAGACCGAGTTTCTGGGCCGCTTTCTGCCAGTCGCCGACCACGTCGCGCTTCGGCCCCATGTTGACGGCGTTCCATGAATGCAGCTTGGAATTCCACAGGAAGAAATTATCGTGGTGCGTTCCCATGCTGACGAAGTACCTGGCCCCGGCCTTTTTGTACAGTGCCATCAGCCGATCCGGATCCCATTTCTCAGCCTTCCACAACGGGATGATGTCCTTGTAGCCAAATTCGGAAGGATGCCCGTAGTGCTCCAGATGATACTTGTAATGCTTGTTGCCCTCCTCGTACATGCCGCGCGCGTACCAATCGCCATCCATCGGCACGGCTTGTGGTCCCCAATGGGCCCAGATGCCGAACTTGGCGTCCCGAAACCACTCCGGGCAGGAGTAATTGATCAACGATTCCAGCGAGGGCTGGAACGGTCCCGGTGCCACCGGCAAATTAAGTTTTTCCTCCGCCGCAACGGTTGTTAATGCGCTAAGGGCGGCCACCACCACTCCGCTGAACATCCAAAGATTTCGTTTCATACGCTGGTATTTTTGTTTCACGTTATTTAATGGACGATGAACATGCCAAAAAAGTGGAATGATTCAAATAGCTATTCTTGACCACCTGATGTCAATTTTTGATTTCCGCAACCTGCCCATTTAGCCGGGATGCCGATGAATCCGCAATAGCCCCATCCACGAGATGAATGGTGCGCATGGCCCGGGCGGCGACGGCGGCGTCATGGGTGGCAATCAAAAGGGTGGCATTACGCTCGGCGCGCAACTGGCAAAGCAGTTCGATGATTTCCGCGCCCGTATGGGAATCCAGGTTGCCAGTCGGCTCATCCGCCAAGAGCAGGTCCGGCTCGTTCATCAAGGCCCGGGCGATGGCCACCCGCTGTTGCTCGCCACCGGAGAGCTGCCGGGGCCGGTGATTCATCCGCTCCGCCAGCCCAACCCGGGCCAGCCAGTCGCGAGCATTCTTTTCAGCCTTGGCAACGCTCATGCGGGCCAAGCGGGCCGCCAGGCAAACATTTTCCAGCGCATCCAAGTCGGGCAGCAGATGATACGCCTGAAACACGAGACCGATCCGGCGATTCCGGAAATCCGCCAAGGCGGCTCCCGGCAGGGAGTTCAGCAGGGTACCGTTGAATAAAATGGTACCCGTGGTGGGGAGATCCAGCCCGCCCAACAAATGCAGCAGCGTACTTTTTCCCGCACCGGAAGAACCGCGCACCGCCAAAAAGTCGCCACGCGACACCGTCAGGTTGACGCCGCACAGCACGGCCACACGCTTGCCGTCAATGTCGTAATCCTTGTGCAGGTCGCGGACTTCCAAGAGCGGCTGGGCAGGCGAAATATTGGCAGTAGCGGGCATGGAGAGAGAGGAATTATTCATAACGCAACGCCTCCACCGGATGCAGCGCCGCCGCGCGAAGCGCCGGCAACACACCCGCCAGCACACACAGAACCATGGCACTGCCGCAGATGGCCGCCACATCCCCTGGCATCGTGAGCGCGGGTAACTCCTGGAAGGTATAGATGGAGGCTGGGAACAGGTCGAACCCAGTGGCTTGGTTCATGAATCGCAGAAACTCATTGCGCCAGCTCAGCAGCGTCAAACCAAAACCCAACCCCGCCGAAACCCCAATCACGCCAACCATCACACTCTGACTGAGGAACACCCAGGCAATCTGGCGGTTGGTGCTGCCCAATGCCTTCAAAATGCCAATTTCCCGGGTTTTTTGAAACACAAACGCAATCTGCGTACCCATGATGCCGAACGCCGCCACGATCATCACCACAAACAGCACCACGAACATCGCGTTTTTCTCCACCGCCAGCGCGGTGAGAATACCCGAGTTTTCCTCAAACCAGGTGGTGATGCGGTAGTTCCGCCCCAAAATCGGCTGCAATTGCTGGCGCACCACATCCGCCTGAAATGGGTCGTTCAACATCACCAACACTCCATGAACCGAATTATCCAGATCATAAAGGTCCTGCGCGTTTTCCAGCGAAGTGGCGATGACCGAAACATTGTACTCGTAATGTCCCACATCGAAAATGCCGGTAATCGTATAATCATCGGGCAGCACCGCCTGCTGATTCTCCTTGCCCCGGCTCGCCTTCATCTTCTGCAAATTGCGCGGCGAATAAATGGCCAACCGATCCCCGACGTACAACCCGAGTTGGGACGCCAGTTCGCGGCCAATCACCACGCTGCGCCCTTCCAGATTGAACTTCCCGAACTTCACTGAGCGCGGCAGCACGGACACCGTGGCCTCGCTCACCGGGTCCACCCCGCGCACCCACGGCGCGGCCACCAGCGGGTTCCCCTTCCCCGGCTGGGTTTCCACCAACACTTGGCCCATCACAAACGGCGTCACCCCCTTGATGCGTGGATTCGCCGTCAGATTGGTCATGACCCGCCCATAATTCTTCATGGGGCCATCGGCTTGGAATACTTTCAAATGCGCGTTGAACCCGAGGATTTTATTGCGCAACTCAAGGTCGAAACCGCTCATCACGCTGATGACGACAATGAGCGTGCCCACGGCAAACATCACGCCAATCACAGCAATCAGCGTGATGACGGATACGTAGGTTCCTTTCGGGCGGAAATACCGCAGCGCCAGGAATAATTCATACGGCAGTTTCGACATCACCCAGAGAGTCCGGTTCCCCCCGCCAACTTGCAAGCTGAAATTCAGGCACAGAATAGTTTCCGCTTTAAGGGCCTCGCTATGTGAGAACTGCGAGGTGAGGTTGTTTCAGCAGGCAGGCTGTCTGCAGCCGCTTATATAAGGTTCATCCGGCGGCGCATGATCCACTCGGCCAATAGGATGAGAATGAAAATAAAGGCGAACCAGGGGCCGGCCTGCGCCAGACTGGCCTCGACGGAGATCTTTTTGCGACCAAAACCGGTGGAGACGCGCTTGACGAATTGATCCGTCTCGGTTTCGCGGTAGAACGCGCCGGAGCCCCGTTCGGTTAGTTTTTTGAGGAAGGCTTCATCCATATCCAGATGAGCGCCTTCATCCACCAACGGGGCGATGCGCAACACTTTCTCATAGGTTTCCAATACATTTTCGCCGCGCATGGCGGTGAGTTTGAAGAAGTAATTGCCGCGCTCTTTGAGCCGGACTTTGGCGGTCCAGGTGTTGACTTGGCCTTGAAGCGGTTCAACGGAGACCGGGGTACCAAAGGTTTTCGCCGTTAGGCTGGCGGTAAAACGAATCCCTTCGCTGGCCGTCTGACCGGCGACACGAATCTCGGGCGAAGCCTGTTCCCCGGGGCGATACGCATCTTTGTCCCACTTGACCGAGAAGAAGCGCCCGCCCTCTTCCTTGCCGGTGAGGTTACGCACCGCTTGCCGCCAGAACATGCCATGGGCGGCTTTTAACATTTCAGAACGCACCATCCACTTCCATAACGTATTGGAGGCCAGAGCCAGAATACGGCCTTTGCCAAAGTTTTGCATGGCCACCACCGGGACGGAGCGATTACCAAGGCGGGTTTCCAGCAGGACCGTTGCGCCAGGTTTCAGGTCGCCCAACTGGTGGAGGCTTTCAATCACGGCCCCTTCACGCACCACTGTTTCTTCGACGCTGCCCAGCATCGGATGCCCCATGGCGGATGGTGGCACCTTGATGGGATACATGCCGGTCAGCATGTCGGGCTCGTTATCGGCGACTTGCCAAGGGAAGAGCGCGGCCATCTCGGTCTTGGCGTAACCGCCCAAACCATACGACTTGTTCCCTCCCATGAAAATAACCACGCCGCCTTCTTCCACGTATTTAACCAGAGTTTTGATTTGCTCGGGCGTCCAATCTTCCGCAGGGAAAGAACCGAGCACGATGCAATCATAAAGCTGGAGCGTCTTGAGATTAGCGGGAAAGCCTGCCTCCAGATCTTCATCGCCGGGAAAACGCTCGCCTTGCAGGGTGAACTTCTCGCTCATGGTACGAAAGAGCGCAGTGAAGGCAATGCCGGGATCACGCGCCAGCTCGGAACGCAACATCTTGAAGTCCATGCCGAGTTCGCGGGAGAAATACAGCAGATGCAGCGATTTCTTTTGGGCTTCCACGGCAAAGTGCCGGACGTTGTTCAACTCGGTCACTTCACCGCGCACCGGCTGGACTTTGACGCGAAAATTACGCAGGCCAAGGTCGCGGTTAGTGGCATTAAACCGGGCGCGCGCCCGACGATTCTCCAAGTTCAGGTTCTTGGTATCCAAGACCCGCCAATTGCCATCCACTTGTTCCTCAAGGGTGACGGGCACACTCCGCAATTCACGCACAAATGTCTTCGAGGTCCCCATCCGCGCCTCAATGTCCACGTTCACCTCAAACTCGATGCCTTTCTCGACCGATGGCGGATGCGATACATCCACGATGGCAACGTCACTCCATGTTTCCGGCGGGGCGGATATTCCGATGGCAAACAATGGAATGGGAGGAAGCAGATTGCCTTCGACTTTTTCATCGCCGCCATCCGTCAACAGCACCGCGCCCAAATACGCATTGATATCCTTGCGCTCCGCCAGGGCAACCAGCACCCCGCCGATGTCGGTCCCGCGCGGGGCTGGTCCCTTGGTGCCATCCCCTGCCTTGACCGGTTCGGTGTTGAAATCCAGTTCGTCAATCTGGATATCCGAGGGGAAATCCTTTTTGAGTTTTTGAACCAGACTTCGGGCGCGAGTCAGCCGGGATAGTTTGCCGTCATCCACCACCTCCATGGAAGACGAGGCATCCACCAGGGCGAGAATTTTGCCGCGGGCATTCTCCTGCTTTTCAACCATCCAGACCGGCTCGAACAGCGCCGTCAGCAGCAGCAGGGTGAGCAGGATTTTGGGCAGCAGCAACCACCGCGCGCGACGCTCATCCACGCGGGTCAACATGCGACGATGGATGTACCAAAGCCACACCGCAACCGCCGCAATCAGCAAACCGCACCAGAGTGGACTCAGGTGCGGTCGCCATTGTAAGGTTGCGAACAAATGGCCTCCTATGCGCCCAGGGCCTTGACCGTGGCTTCCAGGCTGGCGACATCCGACACATTCAGCATCTGGGCGGTTTTATCAATGCGTTTCATGAAGCCACTGAGCGCGGCCCCCGGGCCGAACTCAATAAAACGCGTGTAACCCTGCGCCAACAAGCAACGCATGGATTCCTCCCACCGGACGGATGAAGTAACCTGCGCGACCAGCAATTCCGCAATCTGCGCCGGGGCGCCATGCGGCTGGGCGGTGACGTTGGAAATGACGGGGACGAGCGGGGCAACCAACCGAATGGCGGCCAATTCCGCTTGCAACTTGGGTTGGGCGCTTGCCATGAGCGGTGAATGATACGCGCCAGCCACGACCAGCGGCAACGCGCGCTTGGCGCCTTTGGCTTTGGCCAGTTCGCACGCCTTGGTGATATTGCCCGCTTCGCCGGAGATGACGAGTTGCCCCGGACAATTCAAGTTTGCGAGAGTAACCCCAGCCGCCTCGCACACCTCGCGCGTGGCCGCCACTTCCAGACCAATGATGGCCGCCATGCCGCCTTTGGTCACATCACAGGCTTCCTGCATGAAACGGCCACGCTGCCGGACCACGCGCAGCCCCTCCTCAAAACTCATGTCGCCCGCCGCCGTCAAGGCGGTGAACTCCCCCAGCGACAACCCGGCGGTGGCCTCAAAGGCCAGCGAAGGCACGCGCTCCTTGAGCAATTGGTACGCCACCCAACTGACCAGGAAGATCCCCGGTTGGGCATGTTCGGTCTTGGTCAGTTCCGCTTCCGGTCCGCTGAAGCAAATGGATGCCAGATCGTAGCCCACCGCGGTATTAGCGCGGTCAAACCATTGCTTGGCTGAAGGGAATGCTTCCGCCAAATCCTTGCCCATGCCCACCACCTGGGCACCTTGTCCTGCAAATAGTAATGCTGTTTTGTTCATACGTTGCGGTCAGTAAACCACAACCGCCAATCGAATGAGAATAAAAAAAACACGGGATTCAGCTTGAAAGCCGAAGTCGGAACAGGCGGTCCGCGAATGGGAAAAGGAACAACGTTTGCAGAAATATACACCAGCAGAAACAGATAACCGAAGCAGATCGGAACTTGGATTCGGGAGTTGGAATGGCAGGTCCAAAAGCAGTCCAAAATTTCACCGCCGGGGTGCGCTGGGCTATCGGACGCCTTTCCGGAGGTCCTGCCCCGTTCCCCTCATGACCACTCCGGCGAAATTCTGCCAATCCCGTTCGGGATTGGAACCCCAAACCCAGCAATCCTGAAAATCGTTGCGGCAAGGGGAGTGGCGGAACGTTTGGAAGGCCACTGCTGATTTTTACAGTGCCTTTCGGAACCTTTGGAAGGCCACTGCCGATTTTTACAGTGCCTTTCGGAACCTTTGGAAGGCCACTGCTGATTTTGACAGTGCCTTTCGGAACCTTTGGAAGGCCACTGCTGATTTTAACAGTGCCATTCGGAACCTTTGGAAAGCCACCTGGGATTTTCCTAGCAGCCTGTCGGACTTAACAATGCGGATTTTTTGCAGGTTTTTGAATAA